>NZ_WIBD01000036.1:0-18872 GCF_009495975.1 Pseudomonas sp. SZ57
CCACTCCGCGTGGGAATGCATTGGGTGACGCTCCGCGTCACGATTCTGCGCCGCGCCGCGCACTCAAGGCAGTACGCAGAGCGTCCGGGAAGGCATACCCATGCGGAGCATGGGTACGATAGTTGTGGTGAGAGGGCTATCGAACTACTGCTGCGACTTCAGGCAATCGAGGTCGGTGAAGTCCTTGCGCATATCGGCGATGCGGCTCAGCAGTTTGGCGCGCTGTTCCGGCGTGCTCAGGGCGGTGATGTCGACGATCAGCGATATCGCGGCCTTCTCGGTCTGGTCGTAGGCCTTGCGGTATTCAGGGGTCCAGAACGTCTCGCGGTCCTGCAATAGCGCGGCGATGCGTTGCGGAAAGTCGCTGGCCTGACGCTGCTGCACCGTGGAGAGGAACAGGTTCTGCCAGCGCGTACGGTTTTCAATCCAGGCCTTGTTCTGTTCGCCCAGCGATGCAGACCAGGCCTGAATGCGGTCTTTCTGCGCCTGATTGAGCTTGCCGACCCACGGCGTCACGCGTTTCTGCATACGGTCGGCGCGTTCTGCAATCTGGCGTTCCAGTGGCTGGTCGAGGTATTTGTTTTCGCGCTTGCGCTGATCCTTGGCGAACGATTCCTGCATCTCCTGCACTTGCTTGTCGTCAAAGCGCGACAGCAGCTCCACGGCAGATGGAGTGATTTCCTTCGAGATCTTGGCAATCGCCTCTTTGGCTTCGCTGGTACGAGCCTGCAGCCCTTCGTACGTCACCTGGTCGGTCTTGACCATGTCCTCGAGTTTGTCCAGCCAGGTCAGGTATTCCGGCAGCTGGGTGCTGCAGTGCCAGCTCAAATGTTGCTTGAGGCGCACGTCCAGCCAGCCTTTCTGTTCCGAATTCATGTCCAGGTAGTCGCTGAGCGTCCACGGAATGATCACGTCGAGGTTGCGATACGCCAGTCCTACCTGATTGCATCCTGCGAGCAGTGCAACGGTCATCAACAGCGTGACGAATGCTTTGAATAAAGACTGCATGACATCTCCTTGGCGTACTGACGTGCAGTAGAGGAGCGTAGCGTCTGGCAGTTCAACCGGTTTGGGCCTTTAAAAGAATGAACGCACCGCTTTGAGGGTAAACGTCCCGTCACAGCGTGCGTTGTGCCCGCTGTAGACGCTGCAATCGCCGCCGCTCAGGCTGGAGCCGCTGTAGATGAGGTTCATGTCGATGCCCAGCCAGGGGCGTGACAGGTTCAGCGACCAGTCGTTGAAGCCGTTGATCAACCCGCCGTCGGCGGCGGACTGCGGGGTATCGAACTGGTGATTGGCGTACTGCATGCGCACCCCGACGCCGAGTTGCTCGATGGCGCCCAGATCGACGAATACCGTACTGTCGCGGGTGCCGACATCGTTACTGAAGGCCGCGCCGATCCGGCTGTCGCGCATGCGCAGGCCGGCATAGAACTCGTGGCTGTCGATCTGGCTGGTGTCGGGGTAACTGTAACGAATCATCCCCAGCTCGTAGCCAAGGGTGTTATCGAAGGGCTTCTTGAAGCCCATGTAGGAGTCGAGCTCCATCCCGGTATCCGAGGCCAGGCCCATATTGGGGGCCCATTGTCCGAAGTAGAAACCGCTCTCGTGGGTCAGGTCCATGCCGCCATGAAAGGAGCCGGAACCGCCGGTGGGCGTTACCAGACCCTGGGCCATGCTGCGCGTAGGCGTGGTGGCGAGTTTCAGGTCGAAGTCGCCCAGATCCCGCTCCAGAACCTGGGCAGAGACGGACTGACAAACAAGCAGGGCACTGAAAGACAGCACGTGTAAGCGATGGCTGAGCATGGCTCACTCCTTGATCTGCGAGGAGTGTGGTCAGGGATGGCGTATCGAAAATGGCTCAGGAGCCGACACAAGCCGCGAGCTAGAGCCTCGCAAGCATACCGTCGAAATGAGCTCGGGGCGGACCGTTCGTCGATCCGTTGTGTGTCAGTTGGCCGCAGTGGTGCGCGCAGAGGGGATGATCAGCCCGCGAATCACCACCAGCGCCTGCTCGAACGACGGGTAGCCGCTCTTGGCGACGTCCAGTTGGGCGTATTCGGACTGGTAACGTTCTGCAAGTTTTGGATCGCTGACACTCAGTTGCTGGGAGAGCAGGGCGATGGCCAATGGATGCTTGTGTTTCGCGGCGGTTTGCAGCAAATCGATGATCTGCTTTTGGTCGGCCTGCTGGCGAATCAGCAACACGGCCTGATAGAACTCGGCTTCGCCCGACGCGTCGTCAAGTGCGGCACGGCGCAGCATGGCTTCGGCCAGTTCATAGTTTTCGCGGTTGTCTTCGCTGATCAGCAGTTTGGCCTGCAGCATGTCGTTCTGATACAGCAGGTGCTCTGCCCGGCAGGGGCTGTCGGTGAGCTGACTGTCGTTGGGGCCGTTTTCGCAGTGGTGCGACGCGCAGCCGCCAAGGTAGACAAGTGCACCGAAAAGCATCCAGTTCTTCATTCGAGCATTCCACAAAGAAGATAACGTCCAGAGCGTGATCCAGCTCGTGGTCATAGTGATATCAGAGGAGAGAGTAGCAGCGTGACCGGAAGAATATCCAGCGAAGGATGGTCAATCTAGCGCCTTGAGCGTCAAGGCGCGTAGAGATCGACAGGCAGGACGCGGTTTTACTTTTTACCGAGATTGATCTGCTTGGAAGGTGCGAAGGTCTGGCCACTCACGCCTTTGGCAATTTGCTGGATTTCACCGCCGGACTTCAGGAAAGCTGCAATCTGCGCGTTGATCGAGTCGCTCGTTTCAACGGCTGGGGCGGGTTTGGCTTTCGAGTGGGATGCTTTGATACGCATGGCTGCCATTTACCTTCATAAACGTAATACGGCCAGCCAGAGTACAGGAAATGCTTGATTATTGCTTGGTGAATATGGCATTCGCCCGAGCCGGGCCTGCACCCGGTGGCTTGCCGGATTTATTCGAAATGGCGCTAACCGACTGTTTTCAGATATAAATTCTCGACGAGACGCGCCGCCGCCGCCCGGCAAGGCCGATTGATGGGGGGCCGGGAAACTGACGAGTGGAGGCAGCATCGCCACCTTCGGCCACGCAACGCGAACCCGCACTCAAAGTCGGGTAGAATGCCGCCCACGTAATGAGGGTATCTGGAAATGGCTTTAATCGGGCGCTACAACAGCTTGCAAATCGTCAAGCACACGAACTTCGGTCTGTATCTGGACGGTGCGCAGGATGGTGAAATCCTGCTGCCCAATCGGTACATCCCCAAGGACGTTCCTACGGAAGATGAAGACTGGCTCAATGTGTTCGTCTATCTGGACAGCGAAGACAAGCTGCTCGCCACCACTGAAAAACCCAAGGTGCAGGTCGGTGAGTTCGCCAGCCTGAAGGTGGTTGAAGTCAACAGCATCGGTGTATTCCTCGACTGGGGCCTGCCCAAGGACCTGTTGCTGCCGTACTCCGAAGAGAAGCGCACCTTGCAGGCCGGTGATTACTGCGTGGTTCACGTCTACCTCGACAAGCACACACGGCGCATTACCGCCACTGCGCGTCTGGACCGCTACCTGGACAAGACTCCCGCCAATTACAGCGTGGGGCAGGAAGTCGACCTGCTGGTCGCCGAAGCGACCGACATGGGCTTCAAGGCGATCATCAACAACAAGCACTGGGGCCTGATTCACAAGAACGAAGTGTTCAAGTTCATGCGCGCCGGCAAGCAGGAAAAAGGCTACATCAAGGAAATTCGCAGCGACGGCAATATCAGCCTGAGCCTGCAGCCCGTCGGTGCAGAGGCCGCAAGCAGCTTGAATTCGAAGATTCTTGCCAAGCTGCGCGAGAACAACGGCACGCTGCCGGTCAGCGATAAAAGTGATCCGCAAGTCATCAGCGGTCTGTTTGGCGTCAGCAAGGGCAACTTTAAAAAGGCCATTGGTGCGTTGTACAAGCAGGGTCAGATCGTGATTCACGCCGACCGTATCGAGCTGGTCTGATACGGCATCGCAGCCTGGGTGCCTGAGCGGCAATTGATGTGAGCTGCAATCGAAGCAGCTCGCAGCACCTCAGGCCCAGGTGGCGAGCGCGTCTATTTCCTGGCTCAGGCGCTCGAACGGCAAGGTGCCATTGAATACCCGCGCGTCTTCCAGTGCCTCGTCACTGCGTCGCAGCAGCACGACCGGCACCGCTCTCAACCCAAGCTTCTGCGCCAGTTGCTGGTCGTCCATCACGGCCTTTTCGAAATGACCGGCGTTGAGTGCCTGCTCCATCGCTTGCCGATCCAGTCCGGTGGTGGAGGCCAGGTCGAGCAACGTGTGCGTCTCGCCGATATCCAGCCCCTTTTCGAAGAACGCCCGGTAAGCCTCTTTGTGGAAGGCTTCAAAACTCCCTGCGTTCCTGGCAAACGCCGCGGCTTCCAGCACCTTGCGGCTGCGCGGCTGAACGCTGGGCATCTTCATTGTCACCTGACGCCTGTCGGCCATCGGCAGCACTGACCTAGACCAGGTTTCACGCAGATAATCGGCACTCGGGTCGAGCAGGTCCAGCGGATCGGGGCGCAGTTCAAAGGCATGCCAATTGAATTCGAGCCGTTCACCGTAGGTTTGCTGAAGCTGTTCCAGGACGGCCAGTTGCAGGTAGCAGAACGGGCAGACGTAGTCGCTCCAGACATCTATTTTCAGGGGACCAACAGTGTTCATGTGCTTGAAACTCCATAACGCTCGTTAACACTGACTCCCTTAACCTTTTAAAAGTCCTGAAGTTGGATGGATCAATGTCTACCTTTGGTCGGTCATACCCTCAAGCGGGCTTTCCCGGCCCTGAAACTTCATCAAGGACGCGCCATGAAAAGAATACTGATCGCTTACTTCGGCACATTGCTGGCGTTTCTGATCCTCGACGGACTGTGGCTGGGCGTGTTGATGGGCCCGACCTACCGTGAATGGCTCGGACCACTGATGCTCGACACGCCGGTCCTGGGACCTGCCATCGCGTTTTATCTGCTGTATGGGGCGGGGGTGGTGTTTTTCGGCGTCATGCCTGCGCTCAGAGTGCAACGACTGAGCCACGCGACATTGTGCAGCGGGCTGCTGGGGCTGATTGCCTATGGCACCTATGACCTGACCAACTGGGCCACCTTGCAGGGCTGGCCGGCGCAGCTGGCGCTGGTGGATCACGCGTGGGGCACGGTGGTGTCGGCGCTGGCCGGTACGGCGGGCTATCTTGCTGTGCGTAAATTTGCATGAAGCGGTGTGCCGGAATGAGCGTTGCCGACACGCAACGCTCACCCGGCACAGTACGGGAACGCAGCGGCTAATCTGCCGCTGGGTTTACAGTTACTTCTGCAGGAAGCTGGCAAAACTCAGGTTGCTGCCCTTGGGGCGCATGTCCTTGAGGAAAGAGTCCTTGTCGGCGCTCAGCTCCAGGCTGACGGTCGGTTTGCGCTTGTCGGCATTGCGCACTTCAAGGCCTTCCATGTGATCGCGCATGAAGACCGTGGTCACTTTCAAATGCAGTAACTGGTCGGTTTCAGGCGTGTACAGCAGCAGGTGCAGCCACTCGTACTGACCTACTTGCAGGCGCGGGACAGGCAGGTCGAACCACCAGATGTTTCTTTTGTGGTCCAGCACGGCGAAATGCGTGTTGTTGACGCCCAGCACTGCACCACCCAGATCCTGGTTTCTGCGTGCAATGGCCAGCTTTTTATCGAGTTTCATAACGTTCCTGTGAATCGGTGTGTTCAGCGTGTCGGCCCTGCCGGACAACGGTGGCGCGCATTCTCGCACAAACTCTGCTGCAAGCCTGCCTCAATGCACGGCAGATGAGCGGCAATGGCGGCCCGAAAAATAGTTGAAACTCTTCGCCACCGGCACAGGTCAATCTTTTGTCGAGTACGACATCCGATCCAGTGCGGTCTTCAGACCCAGGAGATTTCCGATGAGCAGCACCAGCGATAAAGCCAAAGGTATGGCCAACGAAGCAGTTGGTAACGTCAAGCAGGCTGTTGGCAAGGCTACCGACAACGACAAACTGCGGGCTGAAGGCAAGGTACAAGAGCTGAAAGGCGAAGGCCAGCAGGCAAAAGGCGAAGTCAAGGACGCGATCAAGAAGGGCGTGGACAAGGCTTGAGTCGATTGTTTCCGGCGCTTTGGCGCCGGGAGCAGGCATTACCGATAACGGTCATCCACGGATGGCCGTTATGCTTTCTGCTCTGCGGGACTGAAACCTTTCATGGCCTGTCCAGTCAATGTGCCATCGGCATTCGTGTATCGGCTTCGTCAGCGCGACACGTCATTCATGAGATGCCGGTTTTCAGGATGCAAGGTTTTCCAGTAAGGGAGCGAGAGGAAGCGCCATGATTTTCCCCCATTTGCGTAAATTGAAAGTCGGCAAAGTGCTGGTGAGAACCGTCAACGAGTTCCTCGATGACGAGATGTCCACCTATGCATCGGCACTGGCTTACCAGATGCTGTTTTCTCTGTTTCCGTTCCTGCTGTTTCTGATCGCGCTGATCGGCTTTCTGCATCTGCCGGACTTTTTCTCCTGGTTGCGACTGCAATCGGAATTCCTCTTGCCGCCGCAGGCACTCGAACAGGTCAACCCGGTCATCGACCAGTTGCAGCAGTCCAAGGGCGGCTTGCTGTCGATCGGTATCGTCATCGCGCTGTGGACCGCTTCAGCGGGTGTGCGCCTGATGATGAGCGCCATGAACGCTGCGTACGACGTCGTCGAAGGGCGCCCGATCTGGAAGCGTCTGCCGCTGTCGATTCTCTACACCGTAGGCATTGCCGGCATGTTGCTGGCAGCAGCAGCTTTCATGGTGCTCGGGCCGCAGGTCATGAACTGGATTGCCGCGCAGATCGGCATGGAAGACTTCATCGTCACGCTGTGGACGATTCTGCGCTGGCCCGCGATCATTATTCTGCTGATGGTCGCTGTGGCGCTGATCTATTACGTGATGCCGGACGTCAAACAGGAGTTTCGCTTTATCACCCCAGGCTCGGTGCTGGCCGTGGTGGTGTGGATCGTTGCTTCCCTGGCGTTCGGTTTTTACGTCAAGACCTTTGCCGACTACAACGCCATGTACGGCAGCATCGGCGCGATCATCGTGCTGTTGCTGTACTTCTATATTTCGGCAGCGGTGCTGTTGCTGGGTGCGGAAATGAATGCGGTGATCGAGCACATGTCCGCCGAAGGCAAGGACGCAGGCGAGAAGGAAGCCGGTGACGGCCTGGGCGAGGAAAGCAGCGAGACAGGCAAGCAGCATGTCTCCGGCTTGGGCCGCGACCATTCGGTGCCGCTGCAGAAGGCGGACGAAGCCTGATCGCTTTGTGTGGCAAGATCGCTTCTTTAAGTCGGCAAGGGACACGCAGTCATGATCCACAAAATCCTGAAGATGGGCGATGAGCGCTTGTTGCGCATCGCCCCTCCGGTGCCCGCAGAGATGTTCGGCAGCAGCGAGCTCGATACGCTGATCGCCGACATGTTCGAAACCATGCACAGCGTCGGCGGTGTGGGGCTGGCGGCACCGCAGATCGGCATCGATCTGCAACTGGTGATTTTCGGTTTCGAGCGCAACGAGCGCTATCCCGAGGCCGAAGCGGTCCCGCAGACGATCCTCATCAACCCGCTGATTACCCCGCTGAGCCCGGCGCTGGAAGAGGGCTGGGAAGGGTGTCTGTCAGTGCCCGGATTGCGCGGCATGGTGGACCGTTATCAGAGCATTCGTTACGAAGGCTTCGATCCTCAGGGCCAGCCCATCGAGCGTGTTGCCCAAGGCTTTCACGCGCGGGTCGTTCAGCATGAATGCGACCACCTGATCGGTCGGCTTTACCCGTCGCGCATCACCGATTTCAGCAAATTCGGCTTCATGGACGTGATGTTTCCGGACATGGACCCCAATGCCGACGAGTGATGGTCGTGTTGCGCTGCGAAGCCGTCAGGCTTCGCGGCACAGTGCGATCAGCGGCTTGCTGCGGCTGTAACGCATGAACCGTTCGCCCAGGGCCTGTGGCAGACGCTGTGCCGTCTCGAACCCTGAGCGTTGGTAAAAGCCCAGCAGGTCCGGATGGCAGAACAGCCACACCGGCCCGTTCAGCGGTTGCAATGCCGCTTCGATCAGGCCCCGCGCCACTGCTTGTCCACGCAGCGCCGGCGCCACGAACAGCCCGGTCAGCCAATGCCCCTCTGCGACAGGCGTCAGGCACAACGCACCAATGATTTCTGCCTGCTTTGCAACCCACGCCTGGCCCTTGCTGGCAGCGCGCATTGACGACTGGTGCTCGCGGTAGAACTTGCCCAGCAACGGGCGACACTCATCAGGTAGCGGGTAGAACTGGATTTCGGACATCGCGGCTGGGCTTGAAATAGGGGCCTTGCATCATACAGAGGCTCAAGCCGTGACAACTAATCGGCGCAGGCTGGTGTCGATACTTTCAGACCCGTTTCTTCCGCGCCATTTGAGGTGAGCATGAAATCAATAACACGAATACTGGGCTGTTCACTTCTGGCGCTGGGCCTGCTGGGGCAGACCGCGACAGCGGCTGAAAAAACCAAGCCTATCCAGTTTGGCGCGCTGACCTGGGAGAGCGGCAGCCTGATCACTGAAGTCCTGCGTACCATTGTCGAGAAGGGTTATGGCTACCCGACCGATACCCTGCCCGGCAGTACCGTCAGCCTGGAAACCGCGCTGGCGAAAAATGACATTCAGGTGATCGCCGAAGAGTGGACCGGACGCAGTCCGGTGTGGGTCAAGGCTGAAGAGGAAGGCAAGGTGCTCGGCCTGGGCAACATCGTCAAGGGCGCGACCGAAGGCTGGTGGGTGCCCGAGTACGTGATCAAGGGCGACGCCGCCAAAGGTATCAAGCCGCTGGCGCCTGACCTGAAGTCTGTCGCGGACCTGGCGCGCTACAAGGACGTCTTCAAAGACCCGGAATCGCCGGACAAGGGCCGATTCCTCAACAGCCCGAGCGGCTGGACTTCGGAAATCGTCAACACCCAGAAACTCAAGGCTTATGGCCTGGCCGACAGCTTCGTCAACTTCCGCACCGGCTCGGGCGCAGCATTGGACGCCGAGGTCGCATCGTCCATCCGGCGCGGCAAGCCGGTGTTGTTTTACTACTGGTCACCTACGCCCCTGTTGGGCAAGTACAAGCTGATCAAACTGGAAGAGCCGGCCTTTGACGCTGAAGCCTGGAAAACCCTGACCGACGCCAGCAACCCAAACCCGCGTGGCACGTCTTCGCTGGCGGCAACCCTGTCGATCGGCGTATCGGCAGAATTCAGCAAGCAATACCCTGAACTGGTGAGTGTCTTCAAAGGCGTGGATTTCCCGATTGACCTGCTGAACAGGACCCTGGGCGAAATGAGTGACAAGCATGAGGATGCCAAGGTCGTGGCTGCACGCTTTCTCAAGCAGCATCCCGACGTCTGGAAAGCCTGGTTGCCTGCCGATGTGGCGGAACGGGTGAGCAGCGGTCTTTGATTATCGCCCAGCTGAATGACACGCGGCGCATAGCTGATAGCGGCATCGATGACCGGTATGCGACGCGCCGGGTGGTAAAGCCCCGCCGAGCTGATAAGTTCAGGTCTGGGTCAATCGATGCTCGGGAGGCGTCATGACTGATCACGTTCGGGGCTCGCGCGGCAGGTGGCAGACCTGCCTGGCATTGCTGGCCTGTCTGTGCCTGGACGCGATGCATCCGGCCAGCGCCGAAGAGGCCGACGACATGGCGCTGGCCCTGGTGGAACAACGAAACCTGGGCGAAGGTCTCGCCTGGCTGGGGTATCAGGTCGCCTCGCGCACGGCCACGTTTGCCGGTATCGTGCAGGCTGTCGGCAAGACTGAAGCGCAGGAACTGGTACAGAAGGAATTGCAGCGCCTCAAGCCGGAATATCAGGCGCAGTGGGACCGCAACCTGGCAGCCGCTTATGCTCATGCCTTTACCGCCGAGGAATTGCGTTCGCTCAATCAGGGCGAGGATTCGCCTGCATTGGGGAACAGATTCAGGGCGAGAAATACCCAGGTCAGCACCGATATGAAAGCCCGGTCATCGGAGCTGCTGGGACAATTTGTCAGTCGTGCGCTGAGCAATGCCGAGGCAGCACTGCGACGCTGACAGCTATTTTGACGAGACGAGGCAAAGAACATGGACGCATTCATGCAGGCAGCATTCGATGAGGCACAACTCGGGCTGAAGGAAGGCGGAATACCTATCGGTTCGGTCATCGTCCACGGCGGCAAAATCATCGGTCGAGGCCACAACCGTCGTGTACAAGAGGGCAGTGCGACGAAGCATGGCGAGATGGATGCGCTGGAGAATGCCGGTCGCCAGCCGGCCAGTGTTTACCGTGAATCGGTCCTCTACACCACGCTTTCGCCTTGTGCGATGTGCAGCGGTGCGATCCTGCTCTACGGCATTCGCAAAGTGATCATCGGTGAGAATGCGTCATTCATGGGCGAGGAAGAACTGCTGCGCTCGCGTGGCGTGCAGATCGACGTGCTGGATAACCCTGAGTGCACACACATGATGAAAGACTTTATCGCCAGCAAGCCCGAACTGTGGAACGAAGACATCGGCGAGTGAACCCAGCGTCTTGTCAGCCCCACGCTCCGCGCTCATCGTAAATCTGACTGCTCATCGTGCCAATGCTCCGCATTGGCATGCAGTTCGTGACGCTCCTGCCTTAAAGTGCGGTTTGTGCCACTAATGTGCCTTTAACGGTGATAATCTCCTCCCATCTTTATCACGGTATGCACATACCCAGCCGTTTACCTGGCCATTTTTGGAGCCCGACATGTCGGTCCAGCAGCGCAACAACGTCAATATTTCAGGCGACGGACCGATCACTCTGATTTTCGCTCATGGATTCGGCTGCGATCAGAACATGTGGCGTTTTATGGCGCCGCACTTCGCAGCGCGCTTCAAGGTCGTGCTGTTCGACCTGGTGGGCAACGGCAATTCTGATGTGTCGGCCTGGTATCCGCACAAGTATTCGTCGCTCAAAGGCTATGCAACCGACTTGCTGGAGGTGGTCAACGAGTTCGCCGCAGAGGGGCCGGTGGTGCACGTCGGTCATTCGGTCAGTTGTATGATTGCCGTGCTGGCCGAGCTTCAGTCGCCCGGCCGGTTCGACGGTCACATCATGATTGGTCCATCCCCGCATTACCTCAACGAGAAAGATTACATGGGGGGATTCACTCGCGCCGATGTGGATTCGTTGCTTGAGACGCTGGAAAGCAATTATCTTGGCTGGTCGAGCACCATGGCGCCGGCACTCATGGGCGCCTCGGACCGGCCTGAACTGAGCGAAGAACTCGCCAACAGTTTCTGTCGCACCAATGCCGAGATCGCCAGACAGTTTGCCCGCGTGACGTTTTTATCCGACCATCGTGCCGATGTCGCACAACTCAAGAGCAGAACACTCATTCTGCAAAGCAGCGACGATATGGTGGTGCCGGTCGAGGTGGGTGAATACCTGCACCGCGTCATCGCCGACAGCACCCTGCACATGATCGACAACGTAGGGCACTACCCGCACATGAGCGCAGCACAGGAGTGCATTACTGCGATGAATCAGTTTCTGGCCTCTTACGAGAGCGCCGCACATGACCATTGAACAGGTGAGTCTGCCTGTCACGGAAGACCTCTACGAGCATGCGCCCTGTGGTCTGTTGATCACGTTGCCCAACGGCACCATCGAGCGCGCCAATCTGACGTTTTGCCGATGGCTGGGTCTGGAGCGCGACGCTGTTGTGGGCCGCCGCTTTCAGGAACTGCTGAGTCTGGCAGGCAAGGCCTTTCTGCAGACTCACTGGGCGCCCACGCTGCAGTCGCAAGGTTCAATTGCCGAGGTCAAGGTCGAGCTGATTCATGCCGATGGCCGCCCCATTCCGATGATGCTCAATGCCGTACGCCGCGAGTACCCGTCGGGGTGTCTGCATGAAGTGGCCGTGTTCCTGGCCGAAGAGCGCAACAAGTACGAGCGCGAACTGCTGGCTGCCCGCAAGATCGCCGAAGAGCTCCTGCAACAGCAGATGACCGTGCAGAGCGAGCTGACTTCGGCGCGCAATCGCTTGCGTCTGGCGCATGCCGAGGCAGAGATCCGGGCTATTTTTGCCGAACAGATGATTGGCATCGTCAGCCACGACCTGCGCAACCCGCTGGCCGCGATCAAGATGGCTGCCGGGCTGCTGGAACGCACGCCGCTGGAGTCGCGCCAAGAGCGGATTCTGGGACACATCAACCATTCCACCGACCGTGCCGATCGCATGATTGTCGACCTGCTGGATTTCACCCACGCCCGGGTCGGCAGTGGCATTACCGTCGTACCTCAGCCTGTCGACTTTCACGCAGTCGTCGCCCGTGGCGTCGAAGAGCTGCGCCAGGTTTTCCCGGATCGGGTGCTGACCCATCGCAGCGAAGGGCAGGGCGCGTGTTCGGCTGATCCTGACCGCCTGCTGCAGATGCTTGGCAATCTGGTCAGCAATGCCATCAATTACGGCACCGATGACGGCGAGGTTTTGATTACGTCGTCGTTCGACACCTGGATGATCAAACTGTCGGTGCACAACGTTGGTGAACCGATACCGATGGAGAAGGTAGACGACTTGTACGAGCCCGTCGTACGCGTGGTCAGCGACAGTGACGAGACGCGCACCGTCGGGCTCGGCCTGTTTATCGTGCGCGAGATCGTTCGAGCCCATCTGGGCGATGTGACGGTTCGTTCTTCGGCTGAAGAGGGCACGACCTTCACCGTGGCGTTTCCGCGTCCCCCGGCGAAAACCGAGGTTTGATCAGGTTTCATGCAGATTGACGATCAACCCGTGTTATTCACGGGTGCAGAAAAATCGTTACAGTTCTAAACTTACGTGCTGCGTCATCACATCAAGGCTCATACAGGTTCTACATGCGGCGATCCCTTTCAAATGATGTGGCCACGATCAGTCGGATCAGCGCGGTGCCGGCCATCCTACAAGTCATTGCCGAATCCACCGGGTTGGGTTTCGCCGCCGTTGCGCGTGTAACCGAAACCACCTGGACGGCCTGTGCGGTCCTGGACACGCTCGATTTCGGTTTGAAACCCGGCGGCGAGCTGGAGCTGAGCAGCACCATCTGCCACGAGATTCGCAGCTCCCACAAGGCTGTGGTGATTGATCATGTCGCCGAGGACCCGCTGTTCTGTGCGCATGACACTCCACGTCTGTACAGCTTCCAGAGCTATATCTCGGTGCCGATCTTTCTTTCCGACGGCTCCTTTTTCGGCACTATCTGCGCGCTGGATCCCAAGCCGGCGAAGCTGATCGGTACGCCCATCGAAGCCATGATGGTGTCGTTCGCACGTCTTCTGGCGCTGCAGATCGAGGCCGAGGAAAACCTGCAACAGGCGCGTGAAGACCTGCTCGCCGAACGTGAGGTGGCTGAGCTGCGCGAGCAGTTTATCGCCGTGCTGGGGCACGACCTGCGCAACCCGCTGTTTGCCATCAATGCCAGTGCCGAACTGCTGCTGCGCCGTCCGCTGGACGAAAAGGCCCAGCAGGTCGTGCAACACATCCTGACCTCTGGCCAGCGCGCCTCGCAGCTGGTCGATGACGTGCTCGATTTTGCCCGAGGCCGCATGGGTCATGGCATTCCTCTCAGTATCCATGAGGCGCCTGGCCTGGATAAAACCCTGGAGCATGTGGTTTCAGAGGTGCAGCGCGTTCACCCGTCACGGCCGATTCACTCGAACATAGGCGAGCTGGAGCGTATCCGCTGCGATCACGAGCGGATCGCGCAATTGCTCTCCAATCTGGTGTCCAACGCGATCAGCCATGGTGATGCCGAGAGCCCGGTCGAAGTGACGGCAGGCGTGCATGGCGAGGTGTTTGTGCTCAGCGTTACCAATCAGGGAGAGCCGATACCTGAATCGGTTCGTGCGCAACTGTTCCTGCCGTACTCGAGACCCATCACCGACGAGCCGCAAGCCGGCCTCGGACTGGGCTTGTACATCGCCAGCGAGATAGCCATCGCCCATGGAGGTACGCTCGAGGTGTGCTCGACGCGCGAGCAGGGCACGGTCTTTACCTTCAGCATGCCGTTGAAATCTGCTTAGGCACCCTGCGCCAGCCTGTGCCTTTTGAGCGCACAGGCTGCTCATCAAGTGCTTTTTTGGGCTCCGCAAACCTTGGGCTGCAGGCCGTTGCGTCGTTCGGCTGCGACAGCCCTGACCATCCTTGTTACAAACTCTCCCAGCGCTTTGCTTGCTCATCGGCAGTGTCGCGTCGAACCTGAGGCCTGGGTTGCCATCAAAGGCCTGAGCCTTCACGGTTACTCCGAAGTTTTCACTTTGCCCAGAGGTAGTGATGAACAGTTTTGTGCGCAATCTTGTCGGCGGCGTGCTTGTTGCGTCATGCAGCATCGGTGCGGTCCAGGCGCAGACGCTGCCAAACAGCACCCTCAACAACGGTGCCAGCAGCAACCCCTATAACAGCCCGATTCACCGTGCCAACCCCAACAGCCGCCAAGGCACCGAGTCCAGCGTGCCACCGTCCCGAGGCCCCAACATCGCGCCGCCGGTGCGCAAGCCCACTCTGGAAAACGGTGGCATCGGCAACGGCTATCCTACGCGCCAGAACACGCCACGTCCTTCTACTACTCCGATAACCGACCCCAAGCGCGGCAACTGAATTTTCAACCCGGCGAACCCTTGCGGACGTCGACTCAATGCATAAGGAAACGCTCATGCTTAGAAAAACCCTGATCGCGACATTGTGTACTGCAGCCATTCTGAGCCTGCCACTGGCGGCCAGCGCCGCTACGGAGTCCTACAAAAGCGAGCTGGGCACCGTCACGGTGACGCCTGTTGTCGAAGGTCTGGATCATCCGTGGGGGCTGGCCTTTCTGCCTGACAGGCAAGGCATGCTGGTGACAGAGCGTTCCGGCAACCTGCGCGTGGTGTCGGCGGATGGCAAATTGTCTGCACCGCTTTCCGGAGTCCCGCAAGTCTGGGCGCAAAAGCAGGGCGGTCTGCTCGATGTGGTGCTGTCACCGGACTTCGCCAAGGACCGTATGGTCTATCTGACCTACTCGGAGGGCAGCGGCAAGACCGCCGCCGAGGGTGATACCGCCGGCACTGCCGCAGGGCGTGGTCGTCTGTCCAAGGACATGACCCGTCTGGAAGACTTCGAAGTCATCTTCCGCCAGGAACCGAAACTGTCGGTGGGCAACCACTTCGGCGCGCGGATGGTCTTCGATCGCGACGGCTACCTGTTCATCGCGCTGGGCGAAAACAATCAGCGCCCCACTGCGCAGGATCTGGACAAGCTGCAGGGCAAGATCGTGCGCATCTATCCGGACGGCAGCGTACCGAAAGACAACCCGTTCGTGGGCCAGAAGGGCGTACGCCCCGAGATATGGTCTTATGGCCATCGCAATCAGCAGGGCGCCGCGCTCGACCCCTGGACCGGCACGTTGTGGACCAACGAGCATGGTCCCAAGGGCGGTGATGAGCTGAATATCATCGAGCGTGGCGCAAATTACGGCTGGCCGATCGCGACCCACGGTATCGACTACTCGGGTCAGCCGATTTCGGAGTCCAAGGGCAAGGTTGTCGAAGGGACCAAAATTCCGTTCCAGGTCTGGGAAGTGTCGCCGGGCCTCAGTGGCATGGCGTTCTATGACCACAGCCTTTTCAAGGCATGGGATCACAGTGTCTTCATCGGTGCGCTGGCCACTGAAAAGTTGATCAGGCTGCAGTTCGAGAATGACAAGATCGTTCATGAAGAGCGTCTGTTGAAAGACATGAAACAGCGCATACGGGATGTGCGTCAGGGACCGGACGGTTACTTGTATCTGTTGACCGACGACGATAAGGGAAGTCTGCTGAAAGTGGGCTTGGCTCAGTAATAAACTGTTAACCGCTTGAAAAGGAAAATTCCCACAATATTGTGGGAATTTTCTTATGAGTTGCTTGCGGTGGTAACCGGTAAAGCCCTCGGATCAATTATCCTTTGCGTCACGTACCACTTCGCCCGTCTTGGCATCAACGTCGTAGTTCCACTCCACACCCTTGGCGTCTTTCAGTTCGATCTGATAGATCAGGCGGCCGGTGCGGTCCTTGTCCAGTTCGGTATCGTGGACCGTGAAGCCCTGGTGCTTGGCAACGGCATTCTTGTTGAACTGTTCGAAGTCACCCAACGCCTGGGACTTGTACAGGCGGATCACTTCATCGGGACCAACGTCAGCCTGGGCGGCACCTGCAACAGCAGTGAGGGCAACAGCGGCGAAAACGGCAGGCATAAGTTTCATGGGGTATTCCTTTCTGATTGATCTGTCTTGATTGATTCATCACACGCTGATTGGTTCAGCGGTTTTGTTGAACTCAGATTATCCGCGCTTACTTAATTCACGCTTAATTATTCAAGTGTGCGAAGCGTTTTGAAGCCGGTCTCGCTGTGCCGATTCGTAAGTAAAGTTTTCCCCAGTACTTCGTTTACAGGCAACGCATCACGTAAAGGTTGAAAAAAACCGACAGTGAACGTAAAAGGTTGGCCCCCTGCCGGAAGGTGCGTCGCGTCTGTCCAGGCATCTGTCCTTGCGGAGTCTGCTCGATGAAAACGCCTTACCGACCTGCCATGCGCCACGCCTGGCGATTGTTACCGTTGGGTATGGCGGTTGCCTCGCCGTCGCTGGCCGCAGAGGCGCTCAGCCTGGATGCGGTCAACGTCACTGGATTCAGCGAGCCGGAAAGCACCGGCGACTATAAAGCTGAGCGGGCATCGATTTTCGGGTTCGACCAGGCTTCTCTGCTGGACACGCCCGCCTCGGTGTCGGTGTTCAGCGCCGCGTTGATCAAGGACCGTCAGGCAAAGCTGCTGAGTGAAGTGCTGCGCAACGACGCGTCGGTCGGCGACGGCTATGCCCCGGTGGGCTATTACGAAAACTTTGTGGTGCGCGGGTTTTCGCTGAACGCCGCCAACAGTTATCGCATCAACGGCCGCAGCATTGCCGGTGAGCAGAACGTAGCGCTGGAGAACAAGCAGCAGGTCGAGTTGCTCAAGGGGCTTTCCGGACTGCAGAGCGGCGTGGCCGAGCCCGGTGGGGTCATCAATTATCAGACCAAACGGGCGCAGGACGTTCGCTCGGTCACGGTCTCGACCAACGAACACGGCGAACGCTACATCGCGACCGACGTCGGGGGCTGGTTCGGCAGTGAGCAACAGTTTGGCCTGCGCGCCAACCTTGCCCACGAAGACATTCGTTCGTATGTCGAACACGCCGATGGCCAGCGCGATTTTGCCTCGCTGGCGTTCGACTGGAACATCAGCGAGCGCGCCCTGCTGCAACTCGACGTCGAGTACCAGACCAAAGAGCAGCGTTCGGTGCCCGGTTATCAGCTTCTGGGCGGCACTGCACTGCCTCACGATGCCTCGCCACGTAAATTGCTGGGCTACCAGAACTGGTCCAATCCGGTCGGTATCGACTCGCTGAACATGAACGGACGTTTCGAATATCGCTTCAATGACAGCTGGAAGGGCAGTCTCAGCGCGTCACGCAGTCGCGTGGTCATCGATGACTACAGTGCCTTTGCGTGGGGGTGCTACGGCTCGGCCAGTTGCGCAGGGCAAGCGGTGCCTAACCATTTCAGTGCCGAGGGCGGTTATGACATCTATGATTTCCGCAGCCCTGACGATACGCGTCGCAACGATGAAGTCGAAGCGGCCATGTCCGGCACATTCACTACCGGATCGCTGGGGCACGAACTGACCTTCGGCAGCAGTGCCTACCGCCGCACGGTCGATACGCGCGGGACCTTCAACGAATTCGTCGGCTCGGGCAATATCAATGAGGCACCTGAGCAGGTGGCACCCTCGACCCTGGCGCTTGCACATACCGAGCGCCGCCTGGACAGCCGCCAGTACGGGCTGTTTGCCACCGACCGGATCAGCTTCAACGAGCACTGGCAAACCGTGCTGGGCGGACGCGGGGTGCGGCTCGACGAGCAGGCATTCAACGAGGACGGCAGTGATGCGCGACACACCGAGCGCTATGTGTTTCTGCCCCAGGCGGCGCTGATCTACAAGCCGGTGGACAATGTTTCGCTCTATACCAGCTACAGCAAGGGCCTGTCGCTGGGCGGGACGGCAGCGTGGTTCACCACCAATGCCAGTGAAATTCTTGCGCCGACCGTATCCCGACAGCTGGAAGCAGGCATCAAGTATGACTGGCAGCGCATGAGCCTGACCGCCGCAGTGTTTCAGGCCCGCCAGGCGTACCAGTATTCCAGGCCCAACGATGACGGTACGTTCACTTACGTACAGCAAGGCGAGCAGAAAAACACCGGCCTTGAACTGGGGGCAAGTGGCTGGGTGACTGACCGCCTGCAGATATCCGCCAGTGCGGCGGCCATCCGGGCACGCGTTGAAGACAGCGGCACCGAGGCCTATGACGATCATCAGGCCCTCAATGTGCCCAGATACCGTGGCACCCTGCAAGCCGACTACAGCCTGCCGGTGCCCGGGCTCGCGTTGCTCGGCGGCGTGCAGTACAGCGCCAGCAAGTACGCTGACCGTGAAGGTACCGTGCAGGTCAATGACTACGCACTGTTCAATATCGGCAGCCGTTACAGCACCCGAATCAGCGGTTACGACACCGTTCTGCGCCTGACCGTCGACAACCTCTTCGACAAACGCTACTGGCGTGATGCCGGAGAGTATCTGGGCGACGACTACCTGTTCATGGGCGCGCCCAGAACGGCGAGATTGTCGGCCTCCGTCAACTTTTAGCGGAAGGGCTCTGGTACGCGGAGCATCGGCACGCCAGTCGAGATGATCGCTCCGCACTCTCCGGCGTGGGAATGCAGTCCGGAACGGCATGCGACGCAGAGCGCCGCACGATAGTTGCGGTTATCGTTCCTCACGCTCTGGT
>NZ_WIBD01000037.1:0-33095 GCF_009495975.1 Pseudomonas sp. SZ57
CGTCCTCTGTATCTGTCAAGCGATTATTTTAAGAAGTTTTCAAAGTTTCCTTTGCAACTTCAACCACTTGCGCCTCGATCAACTCTTGAGTTGCTCATCAGCGGGAGGCGAATTCTACAGCGTTACAACCGCGTGTCAAACTCTTTTTTCTCACCGCTGCCGATCAATCCAGACCCGACCTCCCTCCTCGCTGACTCTTCACTCCAGAACCTTGCAAACTATTGATCTACAAGGCTTTTTCGTTTCCGTCTGCGCCGGAAGTGGGGCGAATTATAGACACCTCACAGAGGGCGTCAACCGTTAATTTCAAAAATCTTCGCCCTGCTTTGCGACGCCCCTGTAAACACGGGAGATCATCTTTAAAGACGATCTCCCTCCCGCAGAATTTACAGGCTCGGAAACGCAAATTGCGACGCTTCGTGGCTAGCACGTTGCGGCCAGCGCTGGGTAATGGCCTTGCGGCGGGTATAGAAGCGCACACCATCGGGACCGTACGCATGCAGGTCGCCGAACAGGGAACGCTTCCAGCCACCAAAGCTGTGATAAGCCACCGGTACTGGCAGTGGAACGTTGACCCCGACCATCCCCACTTCAATCTCATCGCAGAACAGACGCGCCGCTTCGCCATCGCGGGTAAAGATGCAGGTGCCGTTGCCGTATTCGTGATCGTTGATCAGTTGCATGGCCTGCTCAAGGCTGTCCACACGCACGATGCACAGCACCGGCCCGAAAATCTCTTCTTTATAGATACGCATCTCTGGCGTCACGCGATCGAACAGGCAGCCGCCCATGAAGAAGCCCTGTTCGTGCCCGGCAACCTGAAGATTGCGCCCGTCGACCACCAGGGTCGCGCCCGCTTGCACACCGTCCTCTATATAGCCGCCGACCTTGTCGCGATGCTGCCCGGTGACCAGTGGCCCCATGTCCAGGCCACAGGTCGTGCCCGCACCGATCTTCAGGCTCTGGATTTGCGGAACCAGTTTGGCCACCAATGCATCAGCGATCTGATCGCCGACGCATACCGCGACCGAAATCGCCATGCAACGCTCGCCGCAGGATCCGTAGGCAGCGCCCATCAAGGCACTTACGGCGTTGTCCAGATCGGCATCAGGCATCAATACCGCATGATTCTTGGCGCCACCGAGGGCCTGAACGCGCTTGCCCCGCGCTGCGCCTTCCTTATAGATGTACTCGGCAATCGGCGTAGAACCGACGAAACTCAGCGCCTTGACCTCCGGCGCTTCGATCAGCGCATCGACCGCGACCTTGTCACCGTGAACCACATTGAGCACACCCTTCGGCAACCCTGCTTCATGCAGCAGCTCGGCAATCAACAATGTGGAGCTGGGATCGCGCTCCGACGGCTTGAGGATGAAGCAGTTACCGCACGCAATGGCCAGCGGGTACATCCACAGCGGCACCATCGCCGGGAAGTTGAACGGGGTGATACCGGCAACGATACCCAGCGGCTGAAAGTCAGACCACGCATCGATGTTCGGCCCGACATTGCGACTGTATTCACCCTTGAGCACTTCAGGTGCAGCGCAGGCGTATTCGACATTTTCAATACCGCGCTTCAGCTCGCCCGCCGCATCTTCCAGGGTCTTGCCGTGCTCTTCACTGATCAATTGGGCAATGCGAGCCTCGTTCTGCTCAAGCAGTTGCTTGAAACGAAACATCACCTGAGCACGCTTGGCCGGTGGCGTATTGCGCCACGCCGGAAAGGCGGTTTTGGCCGAGTCGATTGCCCTCTGGACTGTTTCGCGATCGGCCAGCGCCACGGTGTGGATAACCTGCCCGGTCGACGGGTTGAACACATTGGCGCTACGACCTTCAGCAGAAACGAACTCGCCGTGGATCAGGTGTTGAATGCTGCTCATGGAAAACTCCGGATAAAGGCAACGGGCGTGAGTCAGCTCACACCCGATGCGATAAAGGCACGTATATAAGAAGAGAGACTGCCAGCGCGGTCAGTCGATCAGATTCAGGGTTTCGCCGACGGCATCGAACAATCGATCCAGATCCTGCGCCTGGCTATTGAAGGTCGGCCCGAATTGCAGGGTGTCACCGCCAAAGCGCACGTAGAAACCGGCTTTCCACAGCTTCATGCCCGCCTCGAAGGGCCGCACGATGGCATCCCCGTCACGCGGTGCGAGCTGGATGGCACCCGCCAGGCCGTAATTGCGGATATCGACCACGTTTTTCGCGCCCTTGATACCGTGCAGCGCACGTTCAAAATGCGGCGCGACTGCGGCGGCCTGCTGCACCAGGTTCTCGCGTTGCAGCAGTTCAAGCGCCGCCAGCCCGGCCGCACACGCCACAGGGTGGGCGGAATAGGTATAGCCGTGAGGGAATTCGACGGCGTACTCCGGCGTCGGCTGGTTCATAAACGTTTGATAGATCTCGCTGCTGGCGATTACCGCGCCCATGGGGATGGCGCCATTGGTGATCTGCTTGGCGATGCACATCAGGTCAGGCGTGACACCGAAACTGTCGGCGCCAAACATCGAGCCCGTACGACCGAAGCCGGTGATGACTTCATCGAAGATCAGCAGGATATTGTGCTGATCACAAATCTCACGCAGGCGCTTGAGATAGCCTTGCGGCGGAACGATCACACCGGCCGAGCCCGACATGGGTTCGACGATCACTGCAGCGATGTTCGACGCATCATGCAACTCGATCAGCTTGAGCATCTCGTCAGCCAGCGCGATACCGCCCGCCTCGGGCATGCCCTTCGAGTACGCATTGCTGGCCAGCAGGGTGTGCGGCAAGTGGTCGACGTCCATCAACTGGCCGAACATCTTGCGGTTGCCATTCACTCCGCCCAGGCTGGTGCCCGCCACATTCACGCCGTGATAGCCGCGTGCCCGACCGATCATCTTGGTCTTCGTCGCCTGGCCTTTCAGCCGCCAGTAGGCGCGCACCATCTTCACCGCCGTATCCGCGCACTCGGAACCCGAGTTGGTATAGAAGACGTGGTTGAGATTGCCCGGCGTCAGGTCGGTAATCTGTTCTGCCAGCTGGAACGAAAGGGGGTGCCCGAACTGAAAGCCCGGCGAGTAATCCAGCACACCCAGTTGCCGGGACACGGCTTCCTGAATTTCCTTGCGCGTGTGCCCGGCGCCACATGTCCACAGACCGGAAAGCGCATCGTAGATCTTGCGTCCCTTGTCGTCTGTCAGATAGCTGCCATGCGCGGCCACGACCATGCGCGGGTCGCGCTGGAAATTTCGGTTCGCGGTGTAGGGCATCCAGTGAGCATCGAGCTTCAACTGACGGGTGACAGGCACATCGGACACTTCGAACATATTCATGGGAGCAAGCCTCGCAGGCGCTAAACGAACGGTCATTGCAGCCAAGGTGCCACGCGGCTAAAGTTCATAAAACCCGATTTTTACGATCTTTGGTTTGGTAATCACTAAACAATGAATATCCGTCGCTCCGATCCCGTGTCGCAGGTCAGTGATTTTGATATCCGCTTGCTGCGCCTATTCAAAAGCGTTGTCGAGGCGGGTGGCTTTTCTGCGGCTGAAAGCGTGCTCGGCATTGGCCGATCAGCGATAAGCCAGCAGATGAGTGATCTGGAACAACGCCTCGGCCTGCGCCTGTGCCAGCGAGGCCGCGCCGGTTTTTCACTGACCGACGAAGGGCGCGAGGTCTATCAGTCGTCGTTGCAACTGCTCAGCGCGCTGGAAAGTTTCAGGACAGAGGTCAACGGCCTGCACCAGAACCTGCGCGGCGAACTGAACATCGGCCTGACCGACAATCTGGTCACCCTGCCCCACATGCGCATCACCCATGCCCTGGCCCGGCTGAAAGAGCGCGGGCCGGGCGTGCACATCAACATCCGCATGATCGCCCCCGCCGAAGTCGAGCGCGGTGTACTCGACGGCGGCCTGCATGTCGGTGTCGTGCCGCAGGCCAGTGCCTTGCCGGGGCTTGAGTATCATCCGTTGTACAGCGAGCGGTCGCTGCTCTATTGCGCGGTCGGGCATCCGCTGTTTTACGCCGACAATGCCACGCTGGATGACGCACGCCTCGCACAACAGGAAGCCATCGCTCCGACCTTTCGCCTGCCAAACGATGTTCAGGACCACTATCAGGCGCTGACCTGCACGGCCAGCGCGTCCGACCGGGAGGGCATCGCCTTCCTGATTCTGACCGGCCGCTACATAGGCTACCTGCCAGACCATTACGCCAACGCCTGGGTGCAGGAAGGCAGGCTGCGCGCATTGAAACCGGATTCGAAGTTTTACGACCTCAACCTGGTGACCGTCACCCGCAAAGGCCGGCGCCCTCATTTGGTGCTCGAGAGCTTTCTGGAAACACTTGCCGCTACCCGATGACACATTTCTGTCCGACACCTGGCCGGCTCGCCGACGCTGCAGCGTGCCTTGAAAGCGCTATGAGGCTGATATTTATTGAAATAACCGGACTCAAATAAAAATAACCTGAGCAACTGGACAGTTTTTTGCAGTAGTCCCGAACAACGACACGCCAGCACATGGCATTTCCCCGTCCGAGAACTCGCCATGCAGCCTGAAACACTCGACAACGATGATCTGATCTACGGCCTGAACGACCGCCCCAAACCCTGGACGGCCATTTTGGCAGCGTTCCAGCACGTTCTCGCCAGCTTCGTGGGGATCATCACTCCGCCCCTGATCATCGGCTCGACCCTCGGCCTGACCCCATACATGCCATACCTGATCAGCATGGCCTTGATGGTCTCGGGCACCGGTACGTTCATCCAGGCGCGCCGCCCGTTCGGTATCGGCGCGGGCATGATCTGTCTGCAAGGCACCAGCTTCGCGTTCCTGGGCGCCGTGTTGTCCGCAGGCTTTCTGGTCAAACAGCGCGACGGCAGCCCGGAGGACATCATGGCGATGATCTTCGGCGTGTGCTTTTTCGGTGCGCTGGTGCAGATCGCGCTGAGTCGCTGCATTGGCCAGCTGCGAAGGGTCATCACGCCGCTGGTGACCGGTATTGTCATCACGCTGATTGGTGTGAGCCTGATCAAGGTGGGCGTGACAGACCTGGGCGGCGGCTTCAACGCGCCGGACTTCGGCGCCCCGGTGAACCTGGCGCTGGGCGCGTTCGTGCTGGCCGTGATCATCGTGCTCAACCGCTCGAATACGCCCTGGGTACGTTTGTCAGCCATCATCATCGGCCTGGCGGTGGGCAGTCTGGCCGCGTGGTTCAGCGGCAAACTGGTGCCGCAGCCCCTTCACGACCTGCCACTGATCAGCGTACCGATGCCCTTCCGCTTTGGCTTCAATTTCGACTGGAGCGCTTTCCTGCCTGTCGCGCTGATTTATCTGATCAGCAGTATCGAGACGGTCGGCGACCTGACCGCCAATTGCATGCTCGCGCGCCAGCCCATCAGCGGCCCGAGTTACCTGGCCCGCCTCAAGGGCGGCGTGCTGGGTGATGGTGTGAGCTGCATGATCGCCGCGACCTTCAGCGCATTTCCCAATACCACCTTTGCGCAGAATAACGGCGTGATCCAGTTGACCGGCGTTGCCAGTCGCTATGTCGGGCTGTACATCGGCGCGGTGCTGTTCGTGCTCGGGCTTTTTCCACACATTGGTGCCATCGTTCAGCAGATCCCTAAGCCGGTGCTCGGCGGCGCAACGCTGGTCATGTTCGGCAGCGTCGCGGCCGCCGGGGTGCGCATTCTGGCCCAGTCGCCGCTGGACCGACGCAGCATGCTGATCATTGCGACGTCCTTGGGTGTCGGTCTGGGCATTGCGGCGCAGCCTGCGCTGCTGCATCAATTGCCGAAACTGGTGCAGAACCTGTTCGATTCGGCCATCACCAGCGGCGGTATCACGGCCATTGTCATGTGCCTGCTGATTCCGGAAAGCAAAGTCGCCGCCGTTCCGACCGCCGATGCGGCGGAACCCGAACCTGTGGAGCAACCACGATAACTTTGCATGCCGCGCCCGCACCGACGCTTGCGAGATGCTCGCCGGTGCGCTATCTGTTCATCCGTCGCGCCCTACGACCTGTCCGGAATTGCCCATGACCCTTGAAGTCCCCGCACACAGCGCTCACGTCACAAAGCCTGCAAGCCGTATTCGTCAGAAGAACGAAGAAGCGATCATTCAAGCAGCCGAAGATGAATTTGCCCGCCACGGTTTCAAGGGCACCAGCATGAACACCATCGCGATCAAGGCCGGGCTGCCAAAAGCCAATCTGCATTACTACTTCACCAACAAACTCGGCCTGTACGTCGCGGTGCTCAGCAACATCATCGATTTGTGGGACAGCACCTTCAACCACCTCAGCGTCGAAGACGACCCGGCAGAGGCTCTGGCCCGCTATATTCGCGCCAAGATGGAGTTCTCGCGCCGCCAGCCACAGGCCTCGAGGATCTTCGCCATGGAGATCATCAGCGGTGGCGAATGCATGAGCGAGTACTTCAGCCAGGATTACCGCCTGTGGTTCCAGGGCCGGGCCGCGGTCTTTCAAGCCTGGATCGACGCCGGCAAGATGGACCCCGTCGACCCGGTGCACCTGATCTTCCTGCTATGGGGCAGCACCCAGCACTATGCCGACTTCGCCTCGCAGATCTGTCGCGTCACCGGTCGCTCCCGACTGACGCGCCAGGACATGGATCAGGCCAGCAACAATCTCATTCGGATCATCCTCAAAGGTTGTGGGCTCACCCCGCCAGCCTTGTAGAATCGTCGCCTTGACGTCAGCTGGACACACGCATGCCTTTTACCCTGATCGGCCCTTGCGAGTTTCGTGAAGAAATCCGCAAGAGCCGCTTCATCACCCTCGCCGCTCCCATCGCCAGCCCGGCCGATGCACAGGCGTTCATCGAGCAGCACAGTGACCTGAACGCCACTCATAATTGCTGGGCCTGGAAGCTCGGTGGTCAGTACCGCAGCAACGATGACGGCGAACCGGGCGGCACTGCAGGCAGGCCGATTCTGGCCGCCATCGAAGCGCAGGCGTTCGATCAGGTCGTGGTGCTGGTGATCCGCTGGTACGGCGGCATTCAACTGGGAACCGGCGGCCTGGCCCGCGCCTATGGCGGTGGTGCCAACAAATGTCTGCAGCAGGCCGAGCGTCTGCCGCTGATCCAGCGCGCCTCGTTCCACCTTGAATGCAGCTTCAGTGAGCTGGCGCTGGTCAAGCTGCGTCTCGGCGAATTGAACGGTCTGGTGGAAAGCGAAAACTTCATGGCCAACGGTGTGCAGATGTCCATCGCCATCGGCCCCGAGCACACCGACACCCTGCAGCGCCAACTGGCCGACTTGAGTCGCGGCAGAATCCTTCTGCACGCAGCGCCGGAGCAATAGCCGGAACCTTTGCGCCACATATCACAATTGCCCACATCTACTGTGCATCCGGCTGTGGATAAGCTGAGCACACTCCACCGCGAGCCTTGCCGGGCTTGCGTTTCAGGCGAATGATCGTTTTTTGAGCAATTGCCGTACGTGGATCCATAAAGAGTGCAAAAACAGCCTGTTAGCGCTTCTTAGTGCCTTTGGATGTTAACCGCCGCCGCATTATTCTCACTCAACCCGCTTGCGCACAGTATCTGTGGAAGAACCTGTGGATAACAGGTGCAAGGGTCGCGCATTGGTTCAGCGCACCGCCCTCCACGTCCGCTGTACATTTTTTGCTCAAATCAAAGGGCCACATTGGCACGCGCCAGGCAAGTACGCCCCGAACTGGTGCTGAAACGAGCGCGCTCGATGGGCGAAGGCCGGTGCCAGGGCCGAAAACTCCGGGCCTGGCCTTGATTCCGCGTGCCGGATGCGAATCCTGACTCCTTGGCCAGGATTTTGCTTTATCCACACGCGACCCACTTCTGCCTCAGAGCCTTTCATGTCAAACCACGCGATACCTGCGCGCCTGCAACTGCGCCACATCACCAAACGGTATCCCGGCTGCCTGGCCAACGACGCTGTCGACCTGACGATTCAGCCCGGAGAGATTCACGCCCTGCTGGGTGAAAACGGTGCGGGCAAAAGCACGCTGATGAAGATCATCTACGGCGTGACGCAGCCCGACGCCGGGACGATCATCTGGCAAGGCCAGGCGCAGACCATGCGCAATCCGGCACAGGCCAGAAGCCTGGGCATCGGCATGGTGTTCCAGCATTTTTCGCTGTTCGAAACCCTCAGCGTCGCGCAAAACATCGCGCTGGCCATGGGCGCAGCGGCAGGCACGCCCAAACAACTGGAGCCGCGCATCCGCGAGGTCTCTCAACGCTATGGCATGGCTGTGGAACCCCAGCGGCTGGTCCACAGCCTGTCGATTGGCGAGCGGCAGAAAGTCGAGATCATTCGCTGCCTGATGCAGGACATTCGCCTGTTGATCCTCGACGAACCCACGTCAGTATTGACGCCCCAGGAAGCCGAGGAGCTGTTCGTGACCCTGCGGCATCTGGCCCGGGAAGGCTGCAGCATTCTGTTTATCAGTCACAAGCTGGGCGAGGTGCGCGCGCTGTGTCACAGCGCAACCGTGCTGCGCAACGGCAAGGTCTCCGGGCACTGCATACCCGCTGACTGCTCCGATCTGGAACTGGCGCGCTTGATGGTCGGTGATGCCGAAGGGCTGACCGCGCAGTATGAGAAAGCCAGCGGCGGCACAGCCTTTTTGCGCATCGACAAACTGTCCTGGCACAACCCGGACCCGTTCGGCTGCTCACTCAAAGACCTCAGCCTGGAAGTGCGCAGCGGCGAAATCGTCGGTATCGCGGGCGTGGCCGGTAATGGTCAGGATGAATTGCTGGCGCTACTCAGCGGCGAACAGACCTTGCCCCACGCCCAGGCGGCAACCCTGCGTTTTGAGGATGCCCCGGTCGGCAACCTGCGCCCCGATGCGCGGCGCAAGCGTGGCCTGGCATTCGTCCCGGCCGAGCGTCTGGGACATGGCGCAGTACCTGAACTCAGTCTTGCCGACAACGCGCTGCTTACCGCCTTCCAGCAAGGGCTGGTGAGCAATGGCCTGATCCAGCGCAGCAAGGTGCGCGCGCTGGCTGACGAAATCATTCGGCGCTTTGCAGTCAAGACGCCGGATGCACTGGCCCCGGCGCGCAGTCTGTCGGGCGGCAACCTGCAGAAATTCATCCTCGGTCGGGAAATCCTGCAAAAGCCGAAACTGTTGATTGCCGCGCATCCCACCTGGGGCGTGGATGTCGGCGCTGCAGCGGCGATCCATCGGGCGCTGATTGCCTTGCGCGACGCGGGGGCCGCGATTCTGGTGATCTCCGAAGACCTGGACGAATTGTTCCAGATCAGCGACCGACTCGCCGCCCTGAGCGGCGGACAGCTTTCCGACCTGATCCCCACTGAACAGACCAGCACCGTGCAAATCGGCGGCTGGATGGCGGGACAGTTCGATCATTCTCAAACCCAAGCCCACGTGCCGGGTTAACGGAGCAAAACATGCTGCTTTCTCTGGAACCGCGCGGCCAGCAATCGCGCGCGATGTTGTGGTGCTCCCCTTTACTGGCTGCGGTGCTGACCCTGGTCTGCGGTTCGCTGCTGTTCATCGGTCTGGGCCTGAACCCTGTGGTGACACTGCACACCTTGCTGATCGCGCCGGTCAGCGACTGGTACGGTCTGTCGGAATTGATGGTCAAGACCTTGCCGATTCTGCTCTGCGCGCTGGGTCTGGCGGTCGCCTATCAGGCGCGCATCTGGAACATCGGTGCGGAAGGCCAGTTGCTGCTCGGCGCATTGGCCGGCAGTGCCGTGGCGGTAAATATCATCGAGATGGAGAGTCGTTGGGCGCTGGTCATGGTGTTGCTGGCCGGCACCCTCGCCGGTGCGGCCTGGGCGGGCGTGACCGCCTGGCTGCGCACGCACTTCAACGCCAATGAAATCCTCACCAGCATCATGCTCAATTACATCGCCCTCAACTTGCTGCTGTACTTCGTCCACGGGCCGCTCAAGGACCCGGCCGGCATGAACTTCCCGGAGTCAGCGACCTTTGGCGACGCCAGCCGTCTGCCACTGCTGATGGAGGATGGCCGCGCGCATATCGGCGTGTACTTCGCCCTGTTGGCGCTGGTCGCGGTCTGGGTGTTGCTGCAACGCAGTTTCGTCGGTTTTCAGATCAAGGTGCTGGGCCTGGACAAGCGTGCTGCCGGGTTTGTCGGCTTCCGTGAAAAACACCTGGTCTGGCTGGCCCTGTTGATCAGTGGCGCGCTGGCCGGGCTGGCGGGCGTATCTGAAGTGACCGGGCCGATTGGCCAACTGGTGCCGCAGGTCTCGCCCGGTTATGGCTATGCCGCGATCACTGTGGCCTTTCTCGGCCGCCTCAACCCCATCGGTATTCTGTTCTCCAGCCTGTTGATCGCCCTGCTGTATCTAGGTGGGGAAAGCGCGCAAATGACCTTGAACCTGCCGTTGGCAATCACGCAGCTGTTTCAGGGGATGATGCTGTTTTTCCTGCTGGCCTGTGATGTGCTGATTCTCTATCGCCCACGTCTGAAACTGCACTGGGCCAAGCGCCAGATGACACCCGTCACAGGAGCCGCATGATGGATATCGACCTGCTGAGCAATATTTTCTACGCCATGGTCCGTTGCGGAACACCCTTGCTGCTGGTGGCGCTGGGCGAGCTGATTTGTGAAAAAAGCGGCGTCATCAATCTAGGTCAGGAAGGCATGATGCTGTTTGGCGCAGTGATCGGTTTCATCGTCGCCCTGAACACCGGCAACCTGTGGCTGGGCGTACTGCTGGCGATGCTCGCCGGCATGCTGCTCTCGGCGCTGTTTGCCCTGGTGGCGCTGGTGTTCAACGCCAATCAGGTCGCGACCGGGCTGGCGCTGACCATCTTCGGCGTCGGCCTTTCCAGCTTCGTCGGGGCCGCCTGGGTCGGCAAACCGTTAAGCGGTTTCGAGCCGGTCGCCATCCCGCTGCTCAGCGACATTCCGCTGATCGGCCGCATGCTGTTTGCTCAGGACCTGCTGGTCTACCTGTCCTTCGCCTTGTTCGCGCTGGTCGCCTGGGCACTGCTGAAAAGCCGCGTCGGGCTGATCATCCAGGCCGTCGGCGAAAACCCCGATGCCGCCAGCGCCATGGGCTTGCCGGTGTTGCGCGTGCGCACCCTCGCGGTGCTGTTCGGCGGCGCGATGGCAGGGCTGGCCGGGGCTTATCTGTCACTGGCCTACACGCCGATGTGGGCAGAAAACATGAGCGCCGGGCGTGGCTGGATTGCCCTGGCACTGGTGGTTTTCGCCAGCTGGCGCGTGTGGCGCCTGCTGCTGGGTGCCTACCTGTTCGGTCTGGCCAGCATTCTGCACCTGGTCGCGCAAGGCATCGGCCTGGCCATCCCGTCCAACCTGCTGGCGATGCTGCCGTATGTGGCCACCATCATCGTCCTCGTCCTGCTCTCCCGCGACGCCCTGCGCACCCGGCTGTATGCGCCGGTATCGCTGGGCCAGCCATGGCGGGCGGGGCATTGATGGGCGGATTTGAAAAGTGGCGAGGGGATTAGCTTCACTCGCCAAGGTCGTGCCGAACACGACAGATGATAGAAGAGCTAGACGTTGATTCAGCAGAGGCAACAGCGTGCAATGTTATCCAAACACGGCCTGTTGCCAATGTCCCTCGCTCACGATAGCAATAGGCACTCCCGCCTCCCTTAGCTCAACAGCCTTTTTGATCTTTAGACCGTAGCTGCTATGCAGCCATTGGTCATTTCCGAAACTTCCGACAATCAGAAAGCTGGTTTTTTTTGTGAGACCTTTACAAATCTGGCCTCCTCGCTCAAGGACCAGTTCTTCGCAGTGCTTTCTAGGTCCATACGCCATTGTTCCAGTGAACATGAAAAGACGGTCGTTCCAATCAAGCACCGGTGCCGGATTATTGAGCGGTAACGTGCCCGGCATTGAAATACCGGCAGACGAAAGGCTTTGGCCTCCACCAAACTGCTTAAGCAGACTGAATAGTTCAACGGACTCCTCGGCATCAAGCACACCGTCACTCAGCATATTTTCCAATCGACGATAGAGGAGATTAACGACAGGATCGTCAAGATGGGTGAGGTTGCCCTCAATCCATTCTTTGAGAAAGACAGCCTCCGCTTGATTGATAGAGCCATCAGCACACAATCCTGCGCTTATTCCAATCAACGCATCCACGGATCGCCTGTCTATGCGTGCCTCGTTAAAAAAGCGACTGCTCTGAAACTCCTGATGCAAGTCGACCATTGATTTTTTCTCCTGATTTGTATGGCTCAACAGCCTTGTTGACGTATTTCGACCGATTCGGCGTGAACGTCACGACAATTTTGGTCAATGAGCACACAAGCTGATATTTTTTTGTACGATCAATATTCAGGTCCTCGCCTCTCAGTCCCTGCCACTGGGCCAAGTACTTAAAAGATCCAGGCTTTTTACGTAATTTCATGTTGCTGGAAACTCCGCCTTTCCATGACAAAATCGGCAGCTCGTTTTCCAAACATCTTTTGGCCAAATCTGGCGACGTGATTGCGAGTTCACGTCCGTTTTCCCAGCACTGGATTATGCCCTCGTCCTCTGCATCCCATATCTGAGCATGCGTTAGCCCAACTCTTAGTGGCGTATCATTTTCACGAAAGATACGAGTCATGATCCGCACTCCTGCCGGTCACTGGGCGGAGGAAAATCTGTTCCGTATCGGAGATAGGCAATGACGGCACTCTGAGTCGTTTCCAGAATCCGATTATTCACAAGGCGTGATCGAGCGTCATTGAGGCAGTAGAGCGTTACCAGCGCATAGCCATCCTTCCCTTTGGAGGCGCTAGATATCTGTATCGCACGCAGATCAGTTTTCAGAGCTGCGTTCCAGTCACTGGTTGCAAGTGGGGTATTAAAGATAAGTGACCGGCTGGACAAACGGACTCCATCCTCGCTCAGCAGATGGTTGTAGCCTTTCACCCCAGCTTGGGCTTGAGGAAGAAGACTGTAGCCAAGCGCAGAAGCATGAACACGGTGCACTGCAAAGTGCCAACCACGCAGAAAATCTGCTTCATAGAAATCATCGTGAGATATCCACACGTGCCTGGTTTTCTTCGTTAACAGGCTAGAGCGATCTTTAGTTTTTGGTTTCGACATCAGCCTCTCCGTGGCTTGGATCATCCGTGCTTGTACCGGTGGAAACAGATGATGTCAATATGACTCTTCATGGCTGCGAACCAGACAGAGCAGCACCACTGCCCAGATAAATTCCTCAGCATAAAGCCAGTAGCAGAAAGATGTGACGCGAAGCGCCACGAGCTGTATGTCGATGCGGAACATCAGCACGATAGCCATAATCCCGACTATCGTGCCAATGCTCAGCGTCAGGGATCTACCTTGAACGTTTTCGGCTCGCGAAGATTCCAACAGGTCATGGGCAGGAGTACGCTGCAAGGTCGAAACTTTCGAGAGGCCTTGCTGGCACTGCCATGGAGTCTGTCTCTCAATCTGCCAAGGAATCATTCATGACCACTACCAAGAAAACCGCTCTGATCATCGGTGCTTCGCGTGGCCTGGGGCTCGGGCTGGTGCAGCGCTTGACCGAACAGGGCTGGCACGTCACCGCCACCGTACGTGATCCGCAAAATGCCGAAAACCTGAAAGCAGTCGAGGGCGTGCGCATCGAAGCGGTGGATCTGGACGAAACCGCCTCGCTTGAAGTGCTGGTCCAGAAGCTGCGCGGTGAGGTGTTCGACGTGCTGTTCGTCAATGCCGGTATCAGCGGCGCGGCACACCAGAGCGCTGCGAAGTCGACCGCTGCCGAACTGGGGCAATTGTTCCTGACTAACGCTGTGGCACCGATTCGTCTGGCCGAGCGCTTCGTCGATCAAATTCGTCCCGGCACGGGCGTCCTGGCGTTCATGAGTTCGTGGCTGGGCAGCGTCACTTGCCCGGATGGCGCCAACCTGGCGCTGTACAAGGCCAGCAAAGCCGCGCTCAATTCGATGACCAATACCTTTGTCACCGAGCTGGGCGAGAACCGTCCTACCGTGCTGTCGATGCATCCGGGCTGGGTGAAGACCGACATGGGCGGCGAAAATGCCGCTATCGACGTCATGACCAGCACCACCGGGCTGGTCGAACAGCTCAATGCCTACGCCGGCAAAGGCGGCCATCACTTCATCGATTACCAGGGCAAGACGATTGCCTGGTAACCGGCCGCTCGACTAGAATCGCCGTCCTTCGCCGGGGCGCACCCGACCCCGGCGACCCTGGATCAGCAGACAGGGCAACACTGAGCTGGCTAACCTGAACCTGTCTTTCAGAGGAGCCGGCCCATGCCCGCGATCCGTATCTGGTTGAAAAATCCCCTTGCCGTGTTCACTGCCAATGACCTGGACGCCCGTGGAGGTCTGGTGATCGAAGGCGGCGTCATCACTGAAGTGCTGGCCGCCGGGCAGCTCCCGTCAAAGCACTGCAATCAAACGTTCGATGCCCGTGAGCATGTGCTGCTGCCGGGGTTGATCAACACGCACCATCACTTCTATCAAACCCTCACGCGGGCCTGGGCACCGGTGGTCAATCAGCCGTTGTTCCCCTGGCTGAAGACCCTGTACCCGGTATGGGCGCGGCTGACACCGGACAAGCTTGCGGTCGCCAGCAAGGTGGCGCTGGCCGAGTTGTTGCTGTCCGGGTGCACGACCGCTGCCGACCATCATTATCTGTTTCCCGATGGGCTGGAACAGGCTATCGATGTACAGGTGCAGAGCGTCCGGGAACTGGGCATGCGCGCGATGCTGACGCGCGGTTCGATGAGCCTGGGCGAAGCGGATGGAGGCTTGCCGCCCCAGCAAACCGTGCAGCAGGGCGAAGTGATTCTGGCCGACAGCCAGCGCTTGATCGAGACCTACCATCAGCGTGGCGACGGCGCACAGATTCAGATCGCCCTGGCGCCCTGCTCACCGTTTTCGGTCACGCCACAGATCATGGCCGAGAGTGCGGCCATGGCCGAAAAACTCGACGTGCGCTTGCACACCCATCTGGCCGAAACCCTCGACGAAGAAGACTTCTGCCTGCAACGCTTCGGCCTGCGCACCGTGGATTATCTGGACAGTGTCGGCTGGTTGGGACCGCGTACCTGGCTGGCCCATGGCATCCACTTCAACCCCGACGAAATCGCCCGTCTCGGCGCAGCAGGTACGGGTGTCTGCCACTGCCCGAGCTCGAACATGCGCCTGGCCTCCGGCATTTGTCCGACCCTGGACCTGCTCGCTGCTGGCGCGCCGTTGGGGCTTGGGGTCGATGGCTCGGCGTCCAACGACGCATCGAACATGATCCTCGAAACCCGCCAGGCGCTTTATCTGCAACGCCTGCGCTACGGCGCCGAAAAAATCACCCCGCAGCTCGTGCTGGGCTGGGCCACCAAGGGGTCGGCGCAATTGCTGGGACGCACTGACCTCGGTGAACTGGCGGTGGGCAAACAGGCTGATCTGGCGTTGTTCAAGCTGGACGAACTGCGCTTTTCCGGCAGCCATGATCCGCTGTCAGCGCTGCTGCTGTGTGGCGCGGACCGTGCCGATCGGGTGATGATCGCAGGGCAATGGCGAGTGATCGACGGGCAAGTCGAAGGCCTGGACATCAAGCAACTGATTGCCGATCACAGCCAGGCCGCGCGGGAATTGATTCAGGGCTGAACGTGCGGGGCGATAATCTCAACTATCGTGCGACGCTCCGCGTCGGCATGCCGTTCAGGACGCTCTGCGTCCTCTTGCGACGCAGAGCGTGGGAGCGATAGGCAATAGGCCCTAAAGCCCCAGACACGAGAGCATGATGAACGTCGCGAACAGCACGAAGTGGGTCATGCCTTCGATGGCGTTGGTTTCGCCGTCGTTGAGGTTGATGGCGGACACCAGCAGGGTGATGAGGATCATCACGGTCTGCACCGGAGTCATGGCCATCTGGAAGGGCTGGCCGCTGTAAAGTGCCATGGCTTCCATGACCGGAACGGTGAGGATCACGGTCGACAGCGACGCACCTAGGGCGATGTTGACCACCGACTGCATGCGGTTGGCCAGCGCGGCACGCAGGGCCGTGAGGATCTCGGGCGCGGCAGAGATGGCGGCGACCAGGATGGCAGTCATCACCGGCGGTGCACCGGTGCCTTCCAGGCCCAGGTCAACCGTCTTCGACATCACTTCGGCCAGCGCACCGATCACCACCACGCCGACAACCAGTGTGGCAATTGAGCGGGTCAGATTGACCGGTTCCGCATGCTCTTCAGCCGGATTGGAGCCCTGGCTCTGACGCTTCTTCTTTTCCGGGTAGCTGTAGCTGAAAAAGTAACTGTGCGGCCCGACCTGCATGCGCAGGAACAGGGTGTAGAGCAGGATCATCGCGCCGATGGTGAACGCCGAATAGATCTTCCAGTCACCCTTGGGAATGAACTCGGGTACGACCATCGACACACCCATCGCGGTGAGGATCATCACGCTGTAGGTGCGCGCCGAATCGTCGTTGTACGACTGCTCGCCGTGCTTGATACCGCCCATCAGCGCCGCAAGACCGAGGATGCCGTTGATGTCGAGCATCACCGCCGAATAAATCGTATCGCGCACCAGCGTCGGCGAGGGCTCGTTGCTCATCATGATCGCCAGGATAACCACTTCGACCGTCACCGCCGACAGCGTGAGGATCATCGTGCCGTAAGGATCGCCGACCTTTTCCGCCAGCATCTCGGCGTGGTGCGCAACGCGCATCGAGGCGCAGATGATGAAGGCGACCAGCGCCAGCCCCGACACCAGCGCAACCACCTGACCATTGCCTACCAGCACATGCTCCAGTGGATAAGCGACGAACATGGCAATGATTGCCAGCAACAGAAACTTTTCTTGCTTGAGCAATGCGCCCATTTTTATTCCCCAAACCTTGCGACATCGCCGCGGATGTACATGAAGGTGGCCAACAGTGAAGGCTGTCAGAGTAGCGTGTGTGACAAAAGGTTTCATAAAATAGCCCGAATGAGAACGGCACTCACGCGTAAATGACTTTTGATCCCGTCGCCGCGATGTGAAATAGTGCCCGCCGTTTTCAACAATAGTGCCCGCCGTTTTCTTCGCGGCCTTCAGGGCGCGCCTGTTTTTCATGATTCCGCTTTGTTAGAAAGGACCTTTGCCATGCGTGCTTTTCGACTTCCGCATCTGCTGGCTTGCGGCCTGCTGACCCTGATGGCGAGCGTCGCCCAGGCCGCGCCTATCGACATCGATGACGGCCAACACAAAGTCCATCTGCCTGACACTCCCAAGCGCGTGGTCGTACTGGAGTTTTCGTTTCTCGACGGGCTGGCTTCGGTCGGTGTGACGCCGGTCGGTGCCGCCGACGATGGCGATGCCAACCGCGTGCTGCCCAAGGTGCGCAAGGCCGTCGGCGAATGGCAGTCGGTGGGCCTGCGTTCGCAGCCCAATATAGAGGTGATCGCGCGGCTCAAGCCGGACCTGATCATTGCCGACCTCGGTCGCCATCAGGCGCTGTACAACGATCTGGCCAGCCTGGCGCCGACGCTGATGCTGCCGTCACGCGGTGAGGATTATCAAGGCAGCCTGAAGTCTGCCGAACTGATCGGCGTCGCGCTGGGCAAGGGGCCGCAGATGCAGGCGCGCATCGCGGAAAACCGCCAGCACCTGAAGACCGTCGCCGAGCAGATTCCGGCCAACACCAACGTGCTGTTCGGCGTTGCCCGCGAAGACAGCTTCTCGGTACACGGCCCGCACTCTTACGCAGGCAGCGTGTTGCAGGCGATCGGTCTGAAAGTCCCGGAAGTACGCAAAAACGCCGCGCCCACCGAATTCGTCAGCCTCGAGCAACTGCTGGCATTGGACCCGGGCTGGCTGCTGGTCGGCCATTATCGCCGTCCGAGCATCGTCGACAGCTGGAGCAAGCAGCCGCTGTGGCAGGTGCTGGGCGCGGTGCGTAACAAGCAGGTGGCCGAAGTGGATGGCGACAGCTGGGCGCGCAATCGCGGGATCATGGCCTCCGAGCAGATCGCCGACGATGCGCTTGCCGTGCTCAAGGGCGGCAAGGCCGTGCTGAACCCGTAAATGCGCCGCTGGCTGATGGCGGGCGTGATCATCGCGGCCTGCCTGGGACTGTTCTGGGTGTCGCTGTTCGCCCTGTCGTCGTTCAGCATTCGCCAGGTGGATGCCTGGAACGGACTGATCACGCAGGGCCGCGAGGGCGGCAATATCGCTTATATCGTCGCGCAACTGCGCGTGCCTCGTGCCTTGTGCGCAGCACTGGTAGGTGCCTGCCTGGGCGTGGCCGGCGCGCTGATGCAGGGCATCACCCGCAACCGTCTGGCCTCCCCGTCATTGTTTGGCGTTACCGCAGGCGCCGCATTGGGGCTGGCGCTGTTTTCCACCGGCCTGGTCGCCCTGCCCTTCCCCGGTGGTGCGCTGCTGATGACCTGCCTTGGCGGTGCGCTGGCGTGGATCACCGTGTTCAGTCTTGGCGGTGCCTGGTCACCCGCCACAGCTCAGGGCCGACTGGTGCTGGCAGGCGTTGCCGTCGCAGCACTGTGCGCTGCATTGACCCGCCTCACGGTGATCCTCGTCGAGGCGCAGGCGCAAAGCGTGCTCAACTGGCTGGCAGGGTCGCTGGCCAATGTCGGCACCGCGCAATTGCAACTGCTCTGGCCCTGTACGCTGATCGGCGTGGTGCTGGCGATGGCCTGTGCGCCACGCCTGAACCTGATCAACCTCGGCGAAGACGCCGCGCGTTCGCTGGGCGTGCGTATCGGCGCGTTGCGCCTGCTGGTATTCGTGGTCAGCCTGCTGCTGGTCGGCGCCAGTGTCTGTGCCGTCGGGCCGATCGGCTTTGTCGGCCTGATCGCGCCGAACATCGCTCGCCAATGGCTGGGCAATGACTACCGCTGGCTGATCCCGATCAGCGCCGGCCTGGGCGCGGCCATCGTGCTGGCCTCGGACCTGATCAGCCGCGCCGTGGCCTTCCCCGTGGAAACACCGGCCGGGGTGGTGACGGCATTGATCGGCGCGCCGTTCTTTCTGTTTCTGGCGAGGCGTGCGCTATGAACCACCCGCGCGCAAGACTGTTGCTGCTGATGACCCTGCTGGCACTCGCCCTGCTGCTAAGCCTCAGCGCTGGCACCGTGTGGCTGACACCCGGCGCCGTGCTCGATCACCTGATTGCCCACGACAGCAAGGACTTCGAGGTCTGGAATCACCGCCTGCCACGCGGCCTGATCGCGATCATGACCGGCTGCGCGTTCGGCCTGGCTGGCGCCATCGTACAAGGCGTGATTCGCAACCCGCTGGCCTCGCCGGAAATCCTCGGCGTCACCCAAGGTGCCGGGCTGGCGCTGACCATTGCGATTATCGGCCTGCCGCACTTACCGGTGTCGGCGCTGCCGTTTGTGGCGTGTCTGGGCGGGGCGGCGGGTGCGCTGCTGCTGGCGTTGTACAACACCGGCGTGCAGTTTTCCGGCGTGCGTTTCGCGCTGTCCGGGGTGGCGATTGCAGTGACGCTGTCGAGCATCACCGAATTCCTGATTCTGTCCAACCCGCTGGACATCAATACCGCCCTGCTGGCGCTGACCGGCAGCCTGTGGAGCCGCAACTGGCACCACGTCTTGCTGGCCACGCCGCTTCTGCTGCTGATCCCGCTCAGCCTGCTGCTGGCCAAACCGCTGAACCTGATCGGCCTGGGTGACGAGGCCGCGCAGAGCCTGGGCACCGGCCTCACGCGTACGCGCTGGCTGGCGATGGGCAGTGCCGTGCTGTTGACCAGCCTGGGGGTGGGCATTATCGGCCCGGTGAGCTTCGTCGGCCTGGTCGCACCACACATGGCCCGCCGTCTGGTCGGCGGTCATCATCAGTACCTGCTCCCCGCTTCCATGGTCCTCGGCGCGTTATTACTGGTGCTGGCCGATACGCTAGGCCGCACGCTGATCGCCCCCAGCGAAATTCCGGCCGGGATTCTCACGGCGGTGATCGGCGCTCCGTATTTTCTCTGGCTGCTGGCCCGATTCAAAGGTTGATCCCATGACTATTCTGAAGGCGCAGCACCTCGACATCGGCTACGGCGCGACGCGCATCGTGCAAGACCTGTCGTTCAGCCCGCCGCCTGCGCAGGTCACTGCGCTGATCGGCCCCAATGGTTGCGGCAAATCCACCCTGCTCAAGGCCTTCGCCCGAATTCTCACCCCGCAAGCGGGCAGTCTCAGCCTGGATGGCACCGCCTACGGTCAGCTGTCGGCCAACGAACTGGCGCGCAAGGTGGCTTTTCTGCCGCAAGTGCTGCCGATTCCCGAAGGCGTCAGCGTGCGCCAACTGGTGGCGTACGGTCGCAGTCCGCACAACAGCCTGTGGGGACGCCTGAGTGGCGCCGATCAGCACAGTGTCGATCAAGCCTTGCAGCGCATGGAACTGGACACGCTGGCCGAGCGCCCGCTGTCCGACCTTTCCGGCGGGCAACGACAACGCGCCTGGCTGGCGATGATCCTTGCGCAGGACGCGGCCATCGTCCTGCTCGACGAGCCGACCACCTATCTGGACATCAGCCATCAGGTCGAACTGCTGGACCTGATGCGCGAACTGAGTGCCGAAGGCAAGACGGTGATTACCGTGCTGCACGACATCAATCAGGCCTGCCGCTACGCCGACCATCTGGCGGTCATGCAGGGCGGACGCATGGTGACCTGCGGCGCGCCGAGCGATGTGCTGACGGCCGAGCTGGTCTGCCAGGTGTTCGATGTACAAGTGCAGATCATGCGCGAACCCGTGGCAGGCACGCCGATGTGCATCGTCGAGCGCAGCACGCGTTGCACCAGTTAGCGGCGCAGCCCACCGCGCCTGCACCTTCGCGCTGCACTCTGGCTATACACAAAACTGCTCTTGATTCTGGCCGAAGGCCGTAGGAGCGACCGGGGCGGCGATCCGCACTGTTCGCGAAAGGGTCGGCATATTCTCCGATCGCGGACAAGTCCGCTCCTACACACGCACTATTGCTACAGGGTGAAGCAAGCCCGCATCGTAAGTTGTCCTGTTGGTCAGTTAATTGCATTGCTCGGGTAGGCATTCCAACAAGACCGCAAGGAGCTAGACCCGATGCACCTGACCAACCCACGTCGTCCCCTGAAAAAACTGCTGTGCGCCGTCGCCGCCGTTGTCGGCCTCGGCTCCAGCCTGCTCGCCTCGGCAGCCGATCCGCTGAAAGTCGGCTTCGTCTACATCGGCCCTATCGGCGACCACGGCTGGACCTATCAGCATGAACAGGGCCGTCAGGCGATGGTCAAGGCGCTGGGTGACAAGGTCACCAGCAGCTACGTGGAAAACGTGCCGGAAGGTGCAGACGCCGAGCGGGTTATCCGTAACATGGCCAAGGGCGGTTACGACCTGATCTTCAGTACCTCGTTCGGTTACATGAACCCCACGCTGAAAGTCGCCAAGCAGTTCCCCAAGGTGAAGTTCGAGCACGCGACCGGCTACAAGCAGGACAAGAATATGGGCACTTACCTGGCCCGTACCTATGAAGGTCGCTACGTGAGCGGCTACATCGCGGCGAAGATGACCAAGACCAAGAAGATCGGTTATGTCGCCTCGTTCCCGATTCCTGAAGTGCTGCGCGACATCGACGCCATCCAGCTGGCGCTGAACAAGTACAACCCAGGCACCGAGATCAAGGTGGTGTGGGTCAACTCCTGGTTCGATCCGGGCAAGGAAGCCGATGCGGCCAACGCGTTGATCGATCAGGGCGTGGACGTGGTGTTCCAGCACACCGACAGCCCTGCGCCGATCCAGACCGCCGAGCGTCGTGGCGTGTATGCCGTCGGCTATGCCTCGGACATGGCTCACTTCGGACCGAAAGCAGTGCTGACCTCCATCGTCAACAACTGGGGCCCGCATTACATTCAGGCCGCCGAAGGCGCCATCGCGGGCACCTGGAAACCACAGGATTACTGGGGCGGCCTGAAGGAAGGAACGGTCGAATTGCCGATCAGCGACGTGGTGCCTGCTGACGTGAAGGCCGAGGCGCAGAAGATCATCGCCAGCATCGAAAGCGGCGAATTCCACCCGTTCACCGGCCCGATCAAGGACCAGAACGGCACTGTGAAAATTGCTGACGGCGTGGTCGCGACCAACGCCGAGCTGGCGTCGATGAACTACTACGTCGAAGGCATCAAGGCCGAGCTGCCGAAGTAATCAGCCCGTCAGTTGCCTGACCATCGTGCCTGCCGCGCCAGGCACGATCATCGACACTTCCCTTTCAGGACCGGTTAATGGACCAGCTTCCCGTCATCGACATCGCCCCGCTCTACGGCACGGACACTCAGGCCTGGCAGGATGTCGCCCGGCAGATCGACAGTGCCTGTCGGGCGTGGGGTTTCTTTTACATCAAGGGCCACCCGATCAGCGCGCAACGCATCGAACAGGTGCAATCGGCGGCAAAGGACTTTTTCGCCCGGCCGGCTGCTGAAAAGCTCCTGATCGATATCACCCAAAGCACGCACCATCGCGGCTACGGCGCCATCGCCACCGAACAACTGGACCCCAGCCTGCCGAGCGACCTCAAGGAAACCTTCGACATGGGCCTGCACCTGGATGCCCGTCATCCCGACGTGCTGGCGGGTAAACCGCTGCGTGGGCCAAACCGGCATCCGGACATTCCCGGCTGGGAAGCCCTGATGGAACAACACTATCTGGACATGCAGGCGCTGGCGCAAACCCTGCTGCGCGCCATGACCCTGGCACTGGGCATCGAGCGCGATTTCTTCGATCAGCGCTTCAAGGACCCGGTCAGCGTGCTGCGCATGATTCATTACCCGCCGCGTGATACGGCGACCTCGGCCGAGCAACAAGGCGCAGGCGCGCATACCGATTATGGCTGTATCACTCTGCTGTATCAGGACGCAGCGGGCGGCTTGCAGGTGCGTGATGTGCGAGGCGAATGGATCGACGCGCCACCGCTCGACGGCACCTTCGTGGTCAATCTGGGCGACATGATGGCGCGCTGGAGCAATGACCGTTATCTGTCCACGCCGCACCGGGTTATCAGCCCGCTCGGGGTTGATCGCTACTCCATGCCGTTCTTCGCCGAACCGCACCCCGACACGCGCATCGAATGCCTGCCCGGTTGCCAGAGCGACGATCATCCGGCCCGCTATCCGGTGACCACCTGCGCCGAATTTCTGCTGTCGCGCTTCGCGGATACCTACGCTTATCGCCGCGAACAGGAGGCAAGTTGAACGTTCGGTCAGGTTTTACCCTGCGCAGCGACGGGCATCTGTAGAATGCCCGGGATCTGCACCTGATGAGAAAAGAATATGTACGACTGGTTGAACGCCCTGCCCAAGGCAGAACTGCACTTGCACCTCGAAGGCTCGCTGGAACCCGAGTTGCTGTTCGCCCTGGCCGAGCGCAACAGGATTGCCCTGCCGTGGGATGACGTCGAAACCCTGCGCAAGGCGTATGCCTTCAACAACCTGCAGGAATTCCTCGATCTGTATTACCGGGGCGCGGACGTATTGCGCACCGAGCAGGACTTCTACGATCTGACCTGGGCTTACCTGCTGCGCTGCAAGGCACAGAACGTTGTCCACACCGAACCGTTCTTCGATCCGCAGACCCACACCGACCGTGGTATCCCGTTCGAAGTGGTGCTGGCCGGGATTACCGGGGCGCTGAAAGACGGCAAGTCGAAGCTGGGTGTCGACAGCGGGCTGATCCTGAGCTTCCTGCGTCACCTGTCCCAGGAAGAAGCCGAAAAAACCCTCGATCAGGCGCTGCCGTTCCGTGATGCGTTCGTTGCCGTGGGCCTCGACAGCTCGGAAATGGGTCACCCGCCAAGCAAGTTCCAGCGTGTGTTCGATCGCGCGCGCAACGAGGGCTTCCTGACCGTGGCCCACGCCGGGGAAGAAGGTCCGCCCGAATACATCTGGGAAGCACTGGACCTGCTGAAGATCGAGCGCATCGACCACGGTGTGCGCGCCATCGAAGACGAGCGGCTGATGCAGCGCATCATCGACGAACAGATCCCGCTGACCGTCTGCCCGCTGTCCAACACCAAGCTCTGCGTGTTCGACGACATGGCCCAGCACAACATCCTCGACATGCTCGAGCGCGGCGTGAAGGTCACCGTCAATTCAGACGACCCGGCTTACTTCGGTGGCTACGTGACCGAGAACTTCCACGCGCTGTACACCCACCTGGGCATGACCGAAGATCAGGCCAGACGCCTGGCGCAAAACAGCCTGGATGCACGACTGGTCAAGCCCTAGAGAGTGATTGAGCGGCTACCCCCATCGTTCCTCACGCTCCGCGTGGAAATGCCTTTCGCGACGCTCTGCGTCGCAAGAGGACGCGGAGCGTCCGGAACTGCATGCCAACGCGGAGCATTGGCACGATAGGGGTGGCGCGGGCATAACCATCGTTCCTCACGCTCCGCGTGGGAATGCCTGTCGCTCCGTCAGGCCGCCGCCGCGATCTTGCTGATTTCCCGCTGCCCACTGGATGAGACCTGCAAGGTGCTGGACTCTTCAGTGGTACGCAGCCAGCCCATCTGAATGAACAGCTGCAACAACCCCGCCCCCAGCGCGCCGCCCAGATGCGGGTTGCGATCGTTCCATTTCGGACAGACACACACCGTTTCACGCTTGCGTTGCGCCAGTGCGGGTATGTAGATGCCGCGCTCGGCAAATCTGGCCACGCCCTTGCTGGTGACCTCGACGCGCTTTTCCTGCTGCTCTATCCAGCCGGCTTCCAGCAGGCGCTGATAAAGCTCGGCAGCCATTTCGCCACCCAGATGATCGGAGCAGATTCTCGCGCGGCGCAGCGGCAACGGCGGCGTAGGCTGGGCAAAGCGACGATTGATCTGTTCAGCACTGGCCAGCGAAGCACAGGCCAAGGCCTCGACCGCCGCCCCCACTTCCGGCGCGGCGAGGCGAAAGAAGCGCTTGCGGCCGCGGACCTCCTGTTTCAACAGACCGCCACTGGTCAGCCGCGCCAGATGGGCGCCAGCAGAAGAAGTCGAGAGTCCCGCCAGGATTGCCAATTCATCGGCAGGGCGAGCAGTACCATCCATCAGTGCCCAGATCATTGCGCTGCGCTTGGGGTCGGCCAGCAAGGTTGCGATCTGGCTGATGCAAGGTCCGTATTCCATGTGTTCACTCCCTGTTGAAACATTCATCTATGGTGATGACTGGGTGAAAGCAATCACGCCTCGATAGAGTTGAACGTGGCTCTTATATGTCATGACAAGTATAAACTCTATGCCCTGCGCCCCCGCGGGGTGAAAAACGCCTCTTACACACCGTGGATGCATTACGACGCAAAAAATCGCCCAACTGTGGCGCGTTCCCTGAACACCAAGTTGTTCCCACAGCTACGCCGCAACCCCTCTATCCAAGGGGTTTGCAGCGACACTTCAAAAGGGGATTAAAAAGACAAGCGTAATGGCTATGACAAAAATGCCAAATCCACTCAACAACAGTCAGTTTCAACTTTGTTCCAGCAGCGAAACTTCGCGTTATTGAACGGCCTTCGAAAATTATATTTTCCGACACTTCCGAAGGCCATTTCCTACTGGAACGCGGCGATTAAAACACGCTTGCGGACGACAGACTTACAGCATGTTGCTTACACCGTAACCTGAGCATTTCCAGTAACAGAATGACAGGCTTGCTGAGTTGCGCCCGATGCGCGCACAACAGGTTCAATGGCGCCCGCTCCCCGATCAGGTCAGGCATCAACACTTTCAGGTGCCCGGCCCGCACATCTGCGGCCACGTCCAGCCAGGATTTGTACGCCACACCTTCGCCCGCAACCGCCCAGCGGCGCACGACGTCGGCATCGTCGCTGAACCGGTTGCCGCTGACCGTCAGACTGATTTCGCGCTTGCCGTCGTTCAGCGTCCAGCGGTCATGGACACGATCGCCGAGCATGAACAGCAGGCAGTTATGCTGCGCCAGTTGCTCGACCTGATGCGGCTCGCCATGACGCTGCAGGTAACTCGGCGCCGCACACAATACCCGGCGGTTGTCAGGCAACACCGGCAGGGCGACCAGGCTGGAATCTTCCGGCTCGCCGTAGCGCAGCGCCACGTCGACAGGCTGGCGGAACAGATCGGCAATACGATCACCCAGCAGCAGACGCACAGTCAGTTGCGGGTGCTGCTGTTGAAATTCGTCGAGCCACGGCAACAGCACGTTGCGCCCCAGATCCGAAGGTGCCGAAAGTTGCAGCACGCCCTCGCAACGGTCCTGGCTGCTGGCCAGCAAGCGCCGCCCCTCCTCGAGGCTGCCCAGTGCAGCACGCGCGTATTCCAGAAACCCCTCGCCTTCGGCAGTCAGGCGCAGGCTGCGCGTCGAACGGGCCAGCAAGCGCGTCCCCAGTTGCCGTTCGATACGCTTGAGCGCCGCGCTGGCAACCGCCGCAGACATGTCCATGACCCGCGCTGCGGCAGAAAGGCTGCCCAGATCCGCCGCACGTACGAACAACTGCAAGTCATCAAAACGCAGCATCAAGGCCTCGTATTATCAAAATAAAATTGAAAGAGCCTGCCGTTTTAGCGGGTTTTATCTTTACTGGAAATAGCCAATGATCTCTTCATCATTTTTTATTTCGGAGAAGACCCTGACATGAAAGCCATTGCGTACTACCAGTCCCTGCCCATCAGCGACGTAAAATCATTGCAGGATATCGAGCTGCCCGAGCCGACTGCTGGCGCTCGCGATCTGCTGGTCGAGGTCAAGGCTATCTCCGTCAACCCGGTGGACACCAAGATCCGCCAGAACGTCCAGCCTGAGGACGGTGCAGGCAAGGTGCTGGGCTGGGACGTGGCGGGTGTGGTGAAGGCTGTCGGCAGCCAGGTCACGCTGTTCAAGCCGGGCGACAAGGTGTTCTATGCCGGTTCTCTGACCCGGCCAGGTGCCAACAGCGAGCTGCACGTGGTGGACGAACGCATCGTTGGCCACATGCCCAAGACCCTGAGCTTCGCGCATGCGGCGGCGCTGCCGCTGACAGCCATCACCGCCTGGGAACTGCTGTTCGAGCGACTGCAGATCCCGCAGCAGAAAGGTGAAGGCGCACACAGCCTGCTGATCGTCGGCGCCGCCGGTGGCGTGGGTTCGATCCTCACCCAACTGGCGCGCAAACTGACATCGCTGAAAGTCATCGGCACCGCCTCGCGGCCCGAGACCGAAAGCTGGGTCAACGAACTGGGGGCACACCATGTGCTGGATCACAGCAAGCCGCTGAGCGAAGAACTCAAACGCATCGACCTGAAACACGTGACCCATGTGGCCAGCCTGACCCAGACCGAGCAGCATCTGGATCAGCTCGTCGAGGCGCTCAAGCCTCAAGGCAAGCTGGCGCTGATCGACGATCCCAAGTCGCTGGATGTGTCGAAGCTCAAGCGCAAGAGCCTGTCGCTGCATTGGGAGTTCATGTACACGCGGTCGATGTTCGAAACGGAGGACATGATCGAGCAGCACAATCTGCTCAACCGGGTTGCCGAGCTGATCGACGCCGGAACGTTGAAAACCACCTTCGGTGAGCACTTCGGCACCATTAATGCCGAAAACCTGCGCCGCGCTCATGCCCTGCTGGAAAGCGGCAAGGCCAAGGGCAAGATCGTACTGGAAGGCTTCTGAGTCGCAGAGGCCTGCGCCAGATGAAGTCGATGATGTCAGTCACGCCCGGCGCGACTGACATCATCGCTTTGGCGATCAGGCGGTCTGGAGCGATGCGTCGCGCCGGGCCTGCGCACGGCGCGTCAGCACCGAGAGCCCCACGGTCAGCACGCCGCACAGGCTGATGACCAGCGCCATCGGCGTGGCCGTGCCGTCATGCAGCAAGCCCACCAGACTGGCGGCCACGGCGGCAACGCTGAATTGCAGACAACCCAGCAACGCCGAGGCACTGCCCGCGCGCGCCCACTGGCCATTCATGGCGCAGGCCGACGCATTGGGGATGATGCACCCCAGGCTTGCCACACAGATGAACAGCGGCACCAGCAGCGGCCAAAGCGCCTCGGTGCGCAGCAAGCTGATCGCCAGCAACACCAGCCCCGCAGCCAGGTAGATCCAGACCGTGCGCGACAGCAAAAACGCCGGACCGGTCTTGCGCAGAATACGCGCGTTGATCTGCGCCGCCAGAATGAAGCCCGCCGCATTCATCCCGAACAACCAGCCGTAGTGCTCGGCAGGTACGCCATACAATTTGATGAACACAAACGGCGAGCCTGCGACGTAGGCGAACATCCCGGCCATGGCGATGCCGCCGGTCAGCGCATGACCGATGAACACACCATCCTTGAACAGATTGATGTACTGCCCAGGCGCGCCGCTCAACGGCTGGCGCGGTGTAGTGGCCGGCATGCTTTCCGGCAACCCCAGTGCAACCGCCGCCAGACAGGCACCGCTGAACAGGGCGAGGCTGACGAAGATCGATTGCCAGCCAAAGGTGCTGACCAGCACGCCGCCCAGCATCGGAGCCAGTATCGGTGCCAGACCCATGACCAGCATCAATTGCGAGAAGACCTTGGCCGACTCGACGGCGTTGCACTTGTCGCTGACGATGGCTCGTGACAAGACCATCCCGGCACAGCCGCCCAGCGCCTGCACGAAGCGTGCACCAATCAGCCATTCAAGACTCGGCGCAAAGGCACAGGCGACCGAGGCGAGCATGAACAGGGTCACGCCGACCAGCAGCGGAATGCGCCGACCGAACCGGTCAGCCACCGGGCCATAGGCCAGTTGTCCCAGGGAAAGCCCCAGAAAGTAGGCCGCCAGGGTCAGTTGTACGTGTTTTTCATCGGTCCCGAAATACGAGGCCATGGCTGGAAAGCCAGGAAGATAGAAGTCGATGGCCAGAGGGCCGAAGGCGCTCAATGAGCCAAGGATAAGGATCGTTCGTAGATTCATCGGGTGTCCATTAACGGATGCAGAGCAGCGGTCTAGTTTAACCGGCTTACCTTGCAGAGAACGACGGACGGGGAAATTAATTCAAAACTTTTCAATATTTACAGACCGGGAGACCGCATCGATCTCCCGGGCCTTGATCATGCCGGCTGCGCCTGATAACCCTCTTCGCTGATCAAACTGACAATCCGCTCGGGCGACAGGCTGCTTTGCACCTTGACCTGCTTGCTGGCCAGTTCGACCTGAACATCGGCACTCGGGTCGTCATTCTTGATTGCCTCGGTCACTGCGCGAACACAATGCCCGCAGGTCATGCCTTGAACGTTGAATAACTGCATGGTGTCACTCCTTCAGTGATGAACAGCGAGCATCTTCAACCTTGTCATCATGGCAAGGTCAAGTTTCTGCCATTGCTGCCGGGCTGGCATTCGGCGTAATCGTGAGCCAAGCTGGGATATCGACACCTATACCGTCACCGTCAGCCACATTTACATCAGGAGTATCAGCGATGCGCTGGTCAGCAGTCAGCCTCTTCAGCATTCTCGGTTTCCTGGCTATCACACCTGCCACTCAGGCAGCTCAGGACTACGGCATCCTGATCATTTCCCGAGAGCGCCTGGAAGTCGCGACTTCCTGCGAGATCGGCATCTACGTGCAGGACCGTCTGGCCGGGAGGCTGTATCAGGAGGACTCGGTGTCCTTCAACCTGCCTGCCGGTGAAGTCTCGGTGCGGCTGAGCACTCTGCGCGGCAATGTCGTGGGCTGTGAGCCCGGCATGGAAGCGCCGCGCAGCACCAAGATCCAGTTGCGCGCGGGGGATATTCTCAAGTACCGCATCGCCGCCGACCTGAACGGAATGTACCTCAAGAAAGCTGACCTCAACTATTGATTCGCGCTTGACCTTGCCCGTATGGCAAGGTTGATCCTTGCAGGTAGCCAGCCTCAGGGAGTGATTCACATGCCAGACACCACCACCTTCGACCTGCCGATCAGCGGCATGACCTGCGCCAGTTGCGCAGGTCGGGTCGAGCGTGCCCTGGCCAAAGTGCCGGGGGTCAACAGCGTGACGGTCAACCTGGCCAATGAACGCGCCCATGTAGACACCGCAGCGCACACCGATCCGCAAACCCTGATCGACGCCGTCAGCCGTGCCGGTTATGGCGCCACGCTGAGCCAGGATCGTCACGCCGAAGCCGACCAGAAAGCCCGTCACCTGCACCACGAGCGCTGGGCCTTGCTGCTGGCCATCGTGCTGGCGCTGCCGTTGATCCTGCCGATGTTGTTGTCACCGCTGGGCGTGCACTGGATGCTGCCTGCGTGGGTGCAATTTGCACTGGCGACGCCGGTGCAGTTCATCCTTGGCGCACGCTTTTATGTGGCCGCCTGGAAAGCCGTGCGCGCAGGTGCCGGCAATATGGACCTGCTGGTCGCGATCGGTACCAGCGCCGGCTACGGCCTGAGCGTCTATCAATGGCTGCACGCTGCGCCCGGAACGACGCCGCACCTGTATTTCGAAGCATCGGCGGTGGTGATCGCACTGGTGCTGTTGGGCAAATACCTGGAAAGCCGCGCCAAGCGCCAGACCGCCAGTGCCATCCGCGCCCTTGAAGCACTGCGCCCGGAGCGCGCCCTGCGGGTGGTCGACGGCCTTGAACAGGACGTGGCGATCAGCGCGCTGCAGCTCGATGATCGGGTGCTAGTCAAACCCGGCGAACGTTTTCCGGTGGACGGCGAAGTGGTCGAAGGCCGCAGCCATGCCGACGAAGCGCTGATCACCGGTGAAAGCCTGCCGGTGGTCAAGCAACCGGGCGACAAGGTCACCGGTGGGGCAATCAATGGCGAAGGCCAGTTGCTGATCAGGACCACGGCGCTGGGCGCGGAAACGGTGCTGGCGCGCATCATTCGTCTGGTCGAAGACGCACAGGCAGGCAAGGCTCCAATCCAGAAACTGGTGGATAAAGTCAGCCAGGTGTTCGTGCCCACAGTGTTGGTGATTGCCTTATTCACACTGGCCGGCTGGCTGCTGGTCGGTGCCTCGCTTGAAGTTGCGCTGATCAATGCCGTCGCCGTACTGGTGATCGCCTGCCCTTGCTCTCTGGGCCTGGCGACTCCGACAGCGATCATGGCCGGGACCGGCGTGGCAGCGCGTTACGGCATTCTGATCAAGGACGCCGAGGCATTGGAGCGGGCTCACGAGGTTGATGCAGTGGTGTTCGACAAGACCGGCACGCTGACTTCCGGCACGCCGCGTATCACCAACATGAGCGCGGTGCTGGGCAATGAAGAACACCTCTTGCAACTGGCGGGCGCACTGCAACGCGGCAGTGAACACCCCTTGGCCCGAGCGGTGCTGGATGTCTGTCATGAATGGCAACTCACGCCTGATGCCGCGCAAAACAGCCGCGTCCTGAGCGGTCGGGGCATCGCTGGCACCGTTGAAGGCCTTGAACTGGCGCTGGGCAATCGACGTTTGCTGGAGGAAAGCGGCCTGCCAATGGGCGATCTGGCCGAGTCCGCGCGCATCTGGGAAGCCGAGGGGCGCACGCTGTCGTGGCTGATCGAGCAGGCTCCGGAGCCGAAGGTGATCGGTATGTTTGCCTTTGGTGACACGCTCAAGCCCGGAACCGATCAGGCGATCAAAGCGCTGAATGCGCGGGGCATCAGCAGCCATCTGCTGACCGGCGATAACCGTGGCAGTGCTCAGGTGGTTGCCAGGGCACTGGGAATAAACGACGTGCATGCCGAAGTATTGCCTGCTGACAAGGCGGCCACTGTCACTCAACTGAAAAGCCACCATGTGGTGGCGATGGTCGGTGACGGCATCAACGACGCGCCGGCGCTGGCGGCGGCGGATGTCGGTATCGCGATGGGCGGCGGGACCGATGTCGCCATGCATGCAGCGGGTATCACCCTGATGCGCGGCGACCCGCGACTGGTTCCGGCGGCACTGGACATCAGCCGAAGGACCTACGCGAAAATCCGCCAGAACCTGTTCTGGGCGTTCGTCTACAACCTGATCGGCATTCCCCTCGCGGCGCTGGGCTATCTCAATCCGGTATTGGCGGGCGCGGCCATGGCGCTGTCGAGTGTCAGCGTGGTGAGCAACGCGCTGCTGCTGAAAACCTGGAAACCCCGCGACCTGGAGGACGCACCATGAATATCGGTCAGGCGGCGAAAAGCAGTGGCTTGAGCGCGAAAATGATCCGCTATTACGAGTCCATCGGCCTGCTGCAGGCAGCGCATCGCAGCGACAGCGGCTATCGCCTGTACAGCGCGGACGATCTGCACACGCTGGCGTTCATCAAGCGCTCAAGGGATCTGGGGTTTTCGCTGGAAGAGGTCGGCAAACTACTGACCCTCTGGCAGGACCGCCAGCGAGCCAGCGCCGACGTCAAGGCACTGGCCCGTCAGCATATCGCCGAGCTGAACCGCAAAATCGACGAACTGGCGAGCCTGCGCGACACGCTTCAGGAACTGGTGGAACACTGCCAAGGCGACGACCGCCCCGACTGCCCGATCCTCAAGGACCTGGCGTCAGGCGGGTGTTGCTAGCCACTTCCACAAGGGTCTCACCGCATCCACTCGATGGAGCGCCTGTACGCGCTCCGTGGGAGCAAGCTTGCTCGCGAAAGGGCCGGTACAGGCTCCGAAAACAGTGCGTCTGATCAATCGCCTTCGCGAGCAAGTTGGCCCCCACAAGGGGCTTACTGCATGCAATCGGCGGAGCGCCTGCCACACGCACTCACTGTGGGAGCGAGCTTGCTCGCGAAAGGGCCGGTACAGGCTCCGAAAACAGCGCGTCTGATCAATCGCATTCGCGAGCAAGCTCGCTCCCACAAGGGTCTTACTGCATTCAATCGACGGAGCGCCTGCCACACGCACTCCCTGTGGGAGCGAGCTTNNTTCGCGAGCGAGCTCGCTCCCATAGTGGTCTTACTTACTGAATCACTCGACGGAGCGCCTGACACACGCACTCACTGTGGGGGCGAGCTTGCTCGCGAAAGGGCCCGTAAATGCTCAGAAAACAGCGCGCCTGATACATCGTCTTCGCGAGCAAGCTCGCTCCCACAAGGGTCTTACTGCATTCAATCGGCGGAGCGCCTGCGACACGCACTCACTGTGGGAGCCAACTTGCTCGCGAAAGGGCCGGTACTCGACCCGAAAGCTGCGCGTCTGTTCCATCGCGTTCGCGAGCGAGCTCCCACAGCGGGATTCCTAACTGACTGACTCCCCGGAGCGCCAGCCGACCGC
>NZ_WIBD01000038.1:0-54262 GCF_009495975.1 Pseudomonas sp. SZ57
GACTTGCTGCAAGGCGGTCTGGACAATGACATCCTTAACGGCGGCGCCGGCAATGATGTGCTCGATGGCGGTGCTGGCAATGATCGTCTGGATGGTGGTGCCGGTGACGATACCTACCTGTTCGGCAAGGGGTCGGGTCAGGACACGATCTACTACGCCAACGAAAGCCGCGTCGGCAAGGTCGATACCATTCAGTTGCTCGGCCTCAACGCTGCCGACGTCAGCGTTTCGCGAGACAGCTATGACCTGGTCATTCGGGTCAATGGCACGACCGATACCCTGCGTGTTACGTATCACTTCATGAGTGATGCGACCTCGGGTTATCAGATCGACCGCATCCAGTTTGCTGATGGCAGTAACTGGGACCAATCGGCCATCAAGGCGCAGGTGCTCAAGAGTAGTGACGCAGCCCAGGTTCTGACCGGTTTTGCCAGCGATGATCTGATCGATGGCGGCATAGACGACGATACGTTGTATGGCGGTGCAGGGCAGGACAGACTGTTGGGTGGTGACGGTGCCGACTCGCTCAATGGCGATGAGGGTGACGATTACCTCAATGGTGACGCAGGCAATGACACCCTTAACGGCGGTGCTGGCAACGATGTGCTCGATGGCGGTGCTGGCAATGATCGTCTGGATGGCGGAGCCGGTGACGATACTTATCTGTTCGGCAAGGGCTCGGGCCAAGACACGATCTACTACGCCAACGAAAGCCGTGCAGGCAAGGTCGACCAGGTCAAGCTGGTTGACCTCGATGCAGCCGACGTCAGCGTGGCGCGTGACGGTTATGACCTGGTGATTCGCATTAACAGCACGACTGATACGTTGCGCGTTGTGTATCACTTCATGAACGATGCCACAGCGGGTTATCAGATCGACCGGATTGCGTTTGCTGATGGCAGCTTCTGGGATCAAACCGCGATAAAGGCGCAAGTACTGCAAGGTACTGAAGCGGATGAAACCCTGGCTGGTACCGGCAGCGATGACATTATCAACGCAGCAGCAGGTGACGATGTCGTCAATGGCGGTAGTGGCAACGATACCCTTTCGGGCGGTATCGGTGCCGATACCTTGAATGGGGACGATGGCAATGATGTGTTGAATGGGGGCGACGGTAAAGACGCTCTCTATGGCGGCAACGGTAACGACCAACTCGATGGTGGTGCTGGCAATGACATGCTGGACGGCGGGAATGGTGACGACATTTACCTGTTCGGCAAAGGCTCGGGTCAGGACAGCGTCTACTACGCCTATGAAGGTCGCGCAGACAAGCTTGATACAGTGAAGCTGATCGGGTTGAATGCGGCGGATGTGAGCGTGCGTCGTGAGAGTAATGACTTGCTTATTCGCGTGCTGGGCACCACCGACAGCCTGCGCGTGGTGAGCCACTTCACCAACGACGCAACCTATGGTTACCAGATTGACCAGATCCAGTTCGCTGACGGTAGCACCTGGAATCAGGCGGCGATCAGGTCCGCAGTCTTGCAAGGAACCGATGCCGACGAGACGCTGGCAGGTACTGCCAGCGATGACAGCATTGATGCAGGCGCCGGTGACGACACCGTCAATGGGGGGAGCGGCAACGATACGCTGTCAGGCAGCAAGGGCGCAGATACTCTCAATGGCGAAGCCGGAGATGATCTGATGCTGGGCGGTCTGGGCAACGACACCCTTAATGGCGGTCTTGGTAACGATATCCTTGATGGCGGTGCGGGTAATGATCGCCTCGATGGCGGAGATGGCGACGATACCTATCTGTTTGCCAAGGGGGCCGGTCAAGACACGATCTATTACGCCTATGAAAATCGTGTGGGCAAGCTCGATACCGTCAAGCTGGTTGACCTGAACGCGGTGGATGTCAGCGTGCGTCGTGATGGTAACGACCTGCTTATTCGAGTGCTGGGTAGCACTGATAGCCTGCGTGTCGTTTATCACTTCCAGAGCGACGCCACGGGTGGATATCAAATCGACCGTATTCAGTTCGCAGATGGGAGTTTTTGGGATCAGGCCGCTATCAAGAACCAGGTCCTGCAGGGCAGCGAAGTTGAAGAAACTCTATCGGGCACTGGGGGTGACGATGTCATCGATGCGGGAGCGGGTGATGACATCATCAATGGCGCAGCCGGCAACGACACTCTGGCCGGCAATGCGGGTGCCGATAGCCTGAACGGTAACGAAGGCAATGACTTGCTGCTGGGCGGTGCGGGGAATGACAGTCTCATTGGCGGTACCGGTGATGACATCCTTGATGGCGGTTTGGGCAATGACCAACTTGACGGTGGCGAGGGCAACGATACCTATCTGTTCGGTAAGGGGGCGGGTCAAGACACGATTTACTACGCCTATGAAAATCGCGAAGGCAAGCTCGATACGATCAAGCTTACCGATCTCAATGCCTCTGATGTCAGCGTGCGCCGCGATGGTAACGACCTGATCATCCGGGTACTGGGTAGCACCGACAGCCTGCGAGTGGTTTACCACTTCCAGGGGGACGCCGCTGGCGGTTATCAAATCGACCGTATCCAGTTTGCCGATGGCAGTTTCTGGGATCAGAGCCAGATCAAATCCCAGGTCATGCAGGGCTCGGACATCGATGAAACCCTCTCCGGTACGTCCGGCAATGACTTGATCGACGCCGGGGCTGGCGACGATACAGTGAACGGTGGCAGCGGCAACGATACCTTGTCCGGCAGTGCGGGCGCTGACACGCTTAACGGCGATGGTGGTAATGACTTGCTGCAAGGTGGAACTGGTAATGACACGCTCTACGGCGGAGATGGCAATGATGTTCTGGACGGCGGTGCCGGGAATGATCAACTGAACGGTGGTGACGGAGACGATACCTACCTGTTTGGCAAAGGCGCCGGGCAAGACAGCATCTACTATGCCAATGAAGCCCGTGTCGGAAAGCTTGATACCGTAAAACTTGCCGACCTGAACGTCAGTGATGTCAGTATCACTCGGGACAGCAGTGATCTGCTTATTCGCGTCAACGGTACAACCGACAGTCTGCGCGTGATGAACCATTTCGCCGAGGACGCAACGAGCGGGTATCAGATCGATCAGCTGCAATTTGCTGATGGCACACTCTGGAATCAGTCGGCCATCAAGTCCCAGGTACTGTTTGGAAATTCATCTGACCAGAGCCTCCGCGGTTACGCGAGTGATGATGTTATCAACGCTGGCGACGGCGACGATAACGTTTCCGGTGCGGCCGGCAATGACAGCATCTATGGCGGCAAAGGGCTTGATACGCTGTATGGTGAAGAGGGTGACGACAGGTTGTACGGAGAGTCGGGCAACGACACTCTCTATGGCGGCGCGGGCAATGATGTACTCAACGGCGGCACTGGCAACGATAGCCTTATCGGGGGCGATGGCAGTGATACCTACGAGATCAACATTGGCTCAGGACGAGACGTGATCAACAATTATGATGTCAGTAGCGGAACCGATGTGCTGCAATTCGGCACAGAGGTAAGCCTTGACGACTTGTGGTTCCGTCGCAGTGGTAGCGATCTGGAAGTCAGTATCATCGATACCAGCGACAAGGTAGTGGTGAGCAACTGGTATGCGGCTAATGACTATCAGGTGGACCAATTCAAGACTGCCGATGGAAAAACGTTGCTTGATAGCCAGGTGCAAAGCCTGGTCGACAGCATGGCGTCGTTCGGAGTTGATGCAGGGGCCGAGCGAAACCTGACGGCTGCACAGCAAACACAGTTAGACGCTGTGTTGGCAGCCAACTGGCAGTAGGGTTGATGCGAAAAGAGGTGTGTTGGTTATCGATGCATCTCTTTTTGCAATTCGTTTCGATAGCAAGCGAGTTCAATTTCTCGTGTTAATAACTGAACTGGACGAGCCAAGTACTCATTTTTGTTAACTCAAGGATTGCTTTATGCAGATAGGTAATGTCGATGGACAAGAAGTTTACGCCGAAGTCTGGTGTGACAAGTGTGCAGAAGAAGGTGTACGAAAAGGAAGCTTCACTAGCACGGACAAAGCGTCAGTCCAACCCTGTCAAAAACAAGGTTGTAATGATCCAATGGCTGAAGTAAGAAAAGCCAAAAAGAAATAGTCCATCTCTGGTGAGCGTTATTTGTCGTTTCGCTCACCAGCGCTGCCAGAAGCCTTACCTTTACGGGGAACGGGGCAGGCCCTTAAGCATATTGGGTGTCTCTGAATTCGGCGTATTGAATAGTTCTGCGTGACGCCTGCAGAAAGCATTATGCTTGCTGTCCTTAACCTCGGAGGACTCTGGCAGTGAAATTTCTTTCCGCTCTACTCTTGGCCTTGCTGCCCCTCACCGCTAACGCCCTGCAAGTCGGCGAGCGTCTGTCCTCCTGGACACTGCTCGATCAATACGATCAGCCCTACACTTTGAACAACCAGACGCAAACCTTGCTGGTCGCACGCAGCATGGACGCCGCTAAGCTGGTGAATGCCGCCCTTCAGGACAAGCCAAAAGGCTTTCTGGAATCACGCCATACGGTGTTTGTCGCTGACATCCAGAAAATGCCAACCATCATCGCCAAGATGTTCGCCATCCCCAAAATGCGGGATTACAGCTATCGCGTGATGCTTGATCGAGACGCGCGCATCGTGCCGCAGTACGCAGGCGATGACGATAAAGTGCTGTGGTTACAGTTGCGCGACGGGCAGTTGGTCAGTCAGCAGCAGTTTGGCAGTGCTGATGCGTTGAGGGCTGCGTTGGACGGTAAATGATCGAGAGACATGAGCGTCGTGGGAGTGAGCTTGCTCGCGAAAGGGCCATCACAGGCGTCCTGAGATGCGGCTGAAAGATAGCCCTCGTAGTTGCGTATAAGCGATTGCTTCGCATCGACTTGTTATCAATGCCCCCTGTGCGGAGCCTCCAGATCACCCGAGAACAACTCATCCTCGGCATCCGGGCTCACCGGAATCGCATGCTCTTCAGAGGCCCAGGCCCCCAGGTCGATTAGTTTGCAGCGCTCGGAGCAGAACGGGCGGCTCGGACTGGCTGCGCTCCATTCCACCGGGGCGTCGCAGGTTGGGCATTGAACGGTCATTGGTTGGCTCATGATTGGCCTCCACGCAAAGTAAGGTAAAAGTGGTGCAGTCGCTCGACTTCGCTGGTAAGCCAAGCGTGATCGCGGTCGTTGACCAGCACATCATTGGCATGACGCAGGCGGTCTTCACGCTGGATCTGCACCTTGAGAATGGCTTCGACCTGCTCCCGGCTGGAGCTGTCGCGCAGCATGGTGCGTTCTATCTGCAGGTGCGCCGGAGCATCGATCACCAGCAGCCGCTGAACCATGCGGTATTGCCCGGACTCGACCAGCAGTGGCGAGACCAGAATGGCATACGGCGATTTGGCCTTGGCCAGATGGCTGACGATTTCCTGATTGATCAGCGGATGCAGCAGCGCTTCCAGCCAGCGCCGCTGCTCGGGGTTTTCGAAGATCAGCTTGCGCAGCGCGCCACGGTCCAGCTCGCCGCTGGTCTGCAGTACGCCTTTACCAAAGTGCGCCGCGATCTGCTCCAGCGCCGAGCGCCCGGGCTCGACTACCCAGCGGGCGGCATGATCGGCATCCACAGTGTCGACGCCAAGGTCGCTAAAACACTTCGCCGCTGCACTTTTACCACTACCGATGCCGCCAGTCAGGCCAAGAATCCAGGGTTTTTCATCAGGGTGAGTCATCTGAAACCGGCAAACTGCATGTAAGAGTCGGTTATTTGACCACCCCAGAGCAAAGCGATCCACCCCGCAATGGCCAGATAAGGACCAAAGGGGATCGGCGTACCGCTTTCGACCCTGCGCACACGCATCATGATCACCCCAAGCACCGCGCCCACCAGCGACGATAACAGGATGGTCAACGGCAAAATCTGCCAACCGCCCCACGCGCCAAGCATGGCCAGCAACTTGAAGTCGCCATAACCCATGCCTTCCTTGCCGGTCACCAGCTTGAACAGCCAGAACACCGACCACAGCGCCAGATAGCCGGCCACCGCTCCCCACAGCGCATCGTTCAGCGAGGTGAACAGCCCGAAGGCGTTGACGATCAGGCCCAGCCACAGCAGTGGCAGCACTAGAGAATCAGGTAACAGCTGGTGATCAGCATCTATCAGACTCATCGCCAGCAGCCCCCAGCCCAACACCAGCATCGCCGCCGCCTGCCAGCCAAAGCCGAAATGCCAGGCCACGTATGCCGACAACACTGCGCAGGTCAGCTCGACCAGTGGGTAGCGTTTGCTGATCGGCGCTTTGCACTGCGAGCATTTGCCACGCAGCAGCAGATAGCTGATCACCGGCAGGTTCTCCCAAGGGCGGATTTTGTGCGCGCAATGCGGGCAGCTGGAACGGGGACGGTTCAGATTGAAGACGGGTTGATCGGGTTCAGCAGGCAGGCCGAGCAGTTCTCTGGATTGGGCTTTCCAGTCGCGCTCCATCATTATTGGCAGGCGGTAGACGACCACGTTGAGGAAGCTTCCGATGATCAGGCCGAGGATGCAGCAGGTGGTGACGAAGGCCAGTGGGGAGCTGGCCAGGAGGTCGAGGAGGGGCATGTCAGACGACGTTTCCGAGTTTGAAAATGGGGAGGTACATCGCAATGACAAGGCCGCCGACGATGACACCCAGCACAGCCATGATCATGGGTTCCATCAAGCTGGTTAGACTATCGACCATGTTGTCGACTTCTTCTTCGTAATAGGTCGCGACTTTATCGAGCATATTGTCCAGTGCGCCTGATTCCTCGCCAATAGCGGTCATCTGAATCGCCAGACTCGGGAAAACACCGGTCGAGCGCATTGAGAAATTCAGTTGCATGCCCGTGGAGACATCCTGTTTTACCTGATTGACCGCGTTTCTAAAAACCACGTTACCAGTAGCACCTGCAACTGAATCAAGTGCTTCTACCAACGGGACGCCTGCTGCAAATGTCGTTGCAAGCGTTCGGGCGTAGCGAGCTACTGAAGACTTGAAAATAAGTGGTCCTATGACAGGCACTTTCAACAAAAATCGATCAATGCTGTCTCGAAATTTTTGGGACTGCTTATAAGATTTTTTGAATACGAAGAAACCGAAAAAAAATAATCCAACTATGCCTAACCACCACTCCTGTACGATGTTAGACAGTCCGATGACCATCAGTGTGAACGCCGGTAGCTCTGCACCAAAACCGGTAAATACAGATTGAAATTGTGGTACTACTTTAATTAATAAGATGCCTGAAACAATAACAGCCACTATCAAAACAGCGGCAGGATAAGTCATGGCTTTTTTAATTTTTGCCTTTAGCTTTTCTGTCTTTTCCTTATAGCTCGCCACTCGGTCCAGCAGGCTCTCTAGCGCTCCAGCCTGCTCCCCAGCATCTACCAAATTGCAAAACAGGTCATCGAAGTATTCCGGTTTCTGTCGCAGAGCAGTCGCAAAGCTGTTCCCTGCTGAAACCTCCTGCTTTAGTGAATCGACTAGCGCACGCATGTTCGGGTTTTCTGCGCCCTCGGCAATAATGTCAAATGACTGCAGAAGCGGTACACCTGCCTTCATCATGGTTGCCATCTGCCGAGAAAAGAATGCGATGTCCAGCGGCTTGATCTTCTTGCCTTTGCCAAAGATTGATACGGGCTTTTTGCGTACCTTGGTGACGTTGATACCTTGTTTGCGCAACTGCGCCTTCACAAGCGCAAGATTGTGCCCGTTCACTTCTCCACTGAGCTTGCTGCCTTTCTTGTCCAAACCTTCCCATGTGTAAACACTGACTTTAACTGACTTGCTGGCCATGCTTAATCCTTGGTCACACGGTTGACTTCTTCGAGGCTGGTAATGCCCTGCATGGCCTTCGACAGACCGGAGGTCCTCAAGTCATTGAAGCCGTCTTTACGCATCTGCCTGGAAATCTCCAGCGAATTACCTTCTTCCATGATAATACGTTCCAACTCTGGAGTTTTCTTGACCACTTCGTAAATTCCGACCCTGCCCCTGTAGCCGCCGTTGCAATGCTCACAACCTACTGGGCCATAGATTTTGAACGTGCCGACCTTCTCTTCCGGAAAGCCCTCCTGGATGAGGGTTTCACGGGGTATATCGAGTTCTTTCTTGCAATGGCTACAGAGCTTTCGCGCCAACCGCTGGGCAATGATGAGGTTGATGGCCGTAGCGATGTTGAACGCTGCGACACCCATATGATGCAAGCGCGTCAGGGTTTCTGCGGCACTATTAGTGTGCAGGGTAGATAATACCATGTGACCGGTCTGCGAGGCTTTGATGGCGATTTCGGCGGTTTCCAGATCTCGTATCTCGCCGACCATGATTACGTCGGGATCTTGACGCAGGAATGCGCGCAATGCCTGAGAAAAGTCCAGTCCCTGGCGCGGATTGACGTTGACCTGATTAATGCCTTCCAGGTTGATTTCCACTGGGTCTTCAGCAGTGGAAATGTTGATGTCCACAGTGTTGAGAATGTTCAGGCCGGTGTATAGCGAAACGGTTTTACCCGAGCCGGTGGGACCGGTTACAAGAATCATGCCTTGTGGTTGTTTCAAGGCTTCCATATACAAAGCTTTTTGGTCCGGCTCATAGCCCAATGCGTCAATGCCCATCTGTGCGCTGGTCGGATCGAGAATCCGCATCACGATCTTTTCGCCCCACAGTGTTGGCAGCGTATTCATACGGAAGTCGATCGCTTTATTTTTGGACACTCGCAGCTTGACCCTGCCGTCCTGCGGTTTGCGCCGCTCAGAGATATCAAGGCTTGCCATGACTTTCAAGCGCGCTGCAATTCGGTTGGCCAGATGGATCGGTGGTTTGGCAACTTCATGCAAAATACCGTCGGTGCGCAGGCGAACGCGAAAAATCTTTTCGTAGGGTTCAAAATGGAGGTCGGAAGAACCGAGCCTTATGGCGTCCATCAGCATCTTGTTGACGAAACGCACCACTGGAGCGTCATCGGCGTCACTCTGAGTTGCAAGCGAGGTTTCCTTGTCACTGGCAGGCTCAATTTCAAGACCCAGATCAATGTCAGCTAACTCCCCAAGGCCGCTTTCAGTGTCGAAAAAACGGTCTATCGCAACGGTCAGCTTGTCATCTTCAACCAGGATCGCTTCAGTATTCAGACCTGTGCTGAACTGAATGTCTGTGATCGCCTGATGGTTTGTCGGGTCCGATATACCGATAAACAGCTTGTTACCACGCCTCCATAGAGGGAGGGCATTATGCTGCCGTACAAGCTTCTCACTCACCAGCCCTTTAGGCTGGCTTTCCTTGTCCAGGCTTGAAAGATCTACGAATGGAACGCCGAACTGATCGGATGCTATTTCCGCCAGCGTCAGGCTTCTGACCAATTTGTTTTGTACGAGGTAGCTAACCAGCGAGACTTTTTCGCGGCGAGCCTGCTGATAGGCCTGCTGCGCGGCAGTTTCTGTAAGGAGCTCGGCCAGGACCAGTTGTTTGGCCAAACCAGTGAGAACAACATCAGTCATAAAACCACCAGACACAGACAGTGTGAGGGTTATAGCGCAGTCGGACGATGCTGCCAAATGGCAGTGATAGATGTGACGAAAATTGTCAGTTTCTGCGAATTTCTGAAACCTTTTGACGATGACGGTCTTCGCTAGACGACGTAATCGTAGCCTAGCCTTATTGTGGCACGAGCTATGCTTCTCTTTAGCGAAGGCACTACCTTTTGACGCCTGGAGAAGTATTTATGCAAAAGCAAAAAGGCTTTACGTTGATCGAACTGATGATCGTTGTTGCGATTATCGGGATTCTGGCTGCTGTCGCACTGCCAGCCTATCAGGACTACACCGCTCGAGCCAAAGCTTCGGAGTTGATCTTGGCTGCGAGCAGCGCTCGCACATGCGTGACTGAGACTGTGGCCAGCAAAGGATTCCTTGCACTTGACGCATGTGGCACAGGCTTTGTCCCTACTACCTATGCAAAAAGCCTGACCGTCAACGCAACTACTGGGGCAATCACAGTGAAAGGCTTTATTAAAGTGGCGGATGACACAACTGTCACCATGACGCCTACTAAAAACTCTGGTGGTACTGATATTACAGGCTGGACTTGTATAGGTACACCTTCCAATTGGATGCCTGGCTCTTGCAAGTCAAGCAGCTGATCAGTCTGAAAGTAAATTTTATGAATGTAATCCCAGCATGTTATTTGTGGTTAGCGTGACTTGAAACGCGGTGTGCTGGGCTCAGCTAAATAAAAAGGGTCAGCGCTTGTTTGCTTAGCTTAATAGAAACCCGATCACCATTGGTCGGGTTTTCTTTAAGGTGGACAGAATTTTGGTTTTAGTATCCAGAGATAGTATATTTTTTTTCTTGTGTCTTGTTGGCCTATTTGCATGCGCTTGTATCCCTGATCTCACCATGCATGACTCTCAAAGGATTGGGCAGTTTTTTATAGGCTTATTATCCAGCGCAATTCTATTCTTGGGTTCCTCCAGGTCTTCAGCTGTCAGCGCCATGGAGCTGAAGGTAAAGGTGGTTTTTTTTCTTATATTGTTTGGTGGGGTTACTTCAAGTCTTAATGCCCACCAGCCGCTATGGGCGCTAACCGAACTGTCAGTCTTGTTGCTGTCCTGCGCTATCGCCACCGCGTTCACTCAACAAAGACGATATCATGGAGCACTGTTGGATCTTGCCTTTGTAGGTGCTGTTACTCTCATATGCGCCGTCAAAACAACCCAGTTTCTTTCCGCCTCTATCGCGGCATTTCTAAGCTCAGCAGATGTGCTGGACACCGACCTACTACTCGACGGCTTTTCCAACAAGCGTTTCTACGGCCAATTTCAGACCTTCACTTTGCCCTTACTTGTACTGCCGTTACTACTGACATCGACACGGCGCTTGATCAAAGTCGGCTTGTTCTGTTTGACCAGTCTCTGGTGGATGATCGCGATCAGCGGAGGGACTCGCGGGACATGGCTGGGTATGGGGGTTGCAGTTGCCTTAATGTTTTGCCTGGGGCATGCAGGGCGACGCTGGTCTGGCTGGCAACTCGCTGCTGCTACGGCCGGGCTTCTGCTATTTACTATGCTATTCAGCGTGCTACCAGGCCTGTTGGGTATCGAAGTCAGCAATTTTGCCGGCGACCGCCTGACCACGTCACTGTCCGCACGGGAAATCCTCTGGCAACAAGCATGGGCAATGATCAAAGAGCGCCCGCTATTGGGCTTCGGCCCCATGCATTTCGCTGATATATGGAATGCCGTGGCGGCGCACCCACATCAGGCCATTCTGCAATGGGCCTGTGAGTGGGGAATACCCTCGACGTTATGCGTGGCAGGCCTTGCGTTATATGGGCTGAGCACCACCGCAGTGCTAGTGCGCAAGCGAGCGCAGTCCCTTGAGCCTGTAGACATGATGCGCCTGTGCCTGTTCGCCAGTCTTATTGGTGCCCTGACCCAGTCAATGGTTGATGGCGTAATCGTTATGCCGTATTCACAACTTTGGCTGGCGATCATTATAGGCTGGCTGCTGGCGTTGCATGAATGGCAAACAGCCCCCCGTCCGGCCAGTATTGCGCTCAGTCGTGCATGGTTGCTTTGCCTGACGCTTGCGACAGGCATGATTCTCTACACCATTGTTCGCGACCTACCCGACATGGACACACGCAGACAGCAATTTAGTGAGGATTTCGGTGGGCGATATCTTCCACGTTTTTGGATGCAGGGAGTTATTGCGGATCCCCCCGCGAGATGACGACAACACTTGTGCTAGCATTTTGTGCGTGAGGTAGTCTGATCCTGAGACGAGTAAGCAGAGACTCGACTTAGTGAGCTGTGGATAAAATATTTTCTTTCGGAGTATTCAATGGCTGCAAAGATGCCTTTACAGGGCACTGAAACTCCATCGAATTTCTCGTTATTTTCTCTGTTGAGGAAAGGCAGTCCTCTGATCGTTCAGTGGATGTCAACGATTTACGGCGCTGCAATGTCGCTTGGGATCTCAGTTCTCCTGGCGAGAAGCATGGGGCCAGACGCCTTTGGCGCTTACACCTACATTTATGTTCTCGCTATGTTTCTTGCATTGATTCAGGACGCGGGCCTTAAGACCCTTTTTCTGCGTGAGCGAGCCTCTCCTACGACGGCCCTGAAAGCGTTGAATCAAACGCTGCCGAGCCAGGCTCTATTGCATCTTGTAATCAGCAGCCTGATTTTAATGCTGCTCGCCTGCCTTGCTTCCCGCTGGATAGATGGTTTCGCGCTGGCTGCTGCAGTGTTCTGTTTCGGCGCAATTACTCTGGTTACATGGTTATCGTCATGGCTCAAAGGCGCTGGAGAGTTTTCCCAGGATGCGTTCTTTCAGGTTTGCTCTCGAAGTCTGAGCGCGCTGATGATCCTGTCCAGCATTGCCATCTTCGGCCTGACACCGGTCGCTATCTTCTCTGCCTGGGGGCTTGGCCTGTTATTGACGTTTGTTTGGTTTCGGCGAGATTTGCCTATGCTGATCAAAGCACCGCTGATGCTGCCCGTGTGGGCTTACCGCAGTGCGTTCGTCTTTCTGTTGCTAGATCTGCTTACAACGATCTACCACCGCGTAGACATTGTCATTTTGCATAGCGTGCTGGGCTACGTCCCGCAAGTGGGTTCCTATGCCGTTGCTTGCCGGTTGATTGACGGCGTCATGCTGCTTGCTACTCCTGTAGCGCTAGTGATATTCCGGCGCATGCGGCATCTGGCGGAGACGCCGGAAGGTAGCGTTAATTTCAGCCGCAAGGCGATCCTGATCGCTTTTGCGATTGGTGCGTTGCTGGCAGGTGGTGGCTGGATATCAGGCGGCTGGGGAGTAGGCCTGCTTTTTGGTAGCGCTTATGTGGACGAAACACAGCCCATCATGGGTTGGTTGTCGATTTCATTGTTCTTTGCTCTCCCAAATTTTGTTCTTACGCAATGCGCAGTTGCAACTCATCAAGAGCGTTTCTTTCTGATCAGTGCGGCATTTTCGTTATTCGCGAACGTGTGCCTTAATGCGTGGCTTGTACCACTACATGGCGCCATGGGGGCTGCATGGGCAACCGTTTCTTCTGAAGCAATACTTACGATCTGCCTGCTGTTGGGCGGTATCCTCGCAGTGAAGCCCGACACTTCCGCTCACTAAGGCTCTCACCGGAAGCCATCCGTCGAGAGCCAGAGCTCAAAGCCCAGTGTTAACGCGCCACCCCATCAACCCGCGGCTGCCTACGAAACCGCCTCCTCACCCCAACCACAACCATCACCACCAGCAACCCCACCACCACAAAAAAGATCGTGTTAAAAATCGGAAACGGCTGATCGCGACTTGTCACCGCCTCAACCTCTGTCACGTTGGGAAACATCGACAGGATCGTTATCCTCCAGCCGTAGTAACGGATCAAAGCCAGTTGCTGGGAGTCACGCGAGTAGCCCTGGGCTTTGGCCTGGATGTCGGCGGAGTCGAATTTGAAGTACCACGGGAAGCTCCAGCCGGTGTCTTCGTTGCGGTAGACCACGACTTTCTTGCTGTCCGGGTCTTCGGTGTTGATGAAGTACACGTCGCGGGTCGGGCCGTCTGCCGGGTTTTCGGCGTTGATGACGCCGTCGGCGTCCATTCTTTTGACTTCCACGCCGGTGATCATCACGACATCATGGCGCGGCAGGACGTAGTAGAGGCTTAATGCGCCGATCCCCAGTGCAACGAATACCACAAGCCAAATCGACCTTCTCAGCCACTTCATACCAGCGTCCTCTGTTTAAAATTGCGTGACTTTGCCCTAATCCGAACATTTCGAAGCAAAACAGTTATTACAAAATTCGACAAGGCCGTTGCTGACGGCGTTGTCTCCCGGAGATTGACATGATTTGGTTCCTTGAAGGGCAATCCAGCCAGCGTGAAGTGATCATGGGCGCGCGCGATGCGCTGCCTGCGTCGGTGCAGATCATCGCTTCGCATCGCCAGCAGCGTTCCGAAATCACCGGGCAGGCCGATGTGGCGCTGCAAGAGCCGGTCGATAACGACGAGCGTATCGACTGGGTGCTGCACACCGCTCGCTCGCTGGGCGTCAAGATTATTGTCGCCGGGCGGATAGGCAGCTTTTACGAAGCGCAGCGTGCGCGTTTTGTCGCTGAAGGGTTGGACCTCGTTACCGGCGGAACGTCCCAGCAGACCTTCATGGACGTCGATGACAAGAGTCGTTTCACGGCGGCGGCCGAGGCGGCGGGGCTGGCGTGTATTCCGGGGATTGCCGTCAGCAATGCCGAGGAGTTGCAGGCGGCTTACGATGCGTTGGCGGTGTCTGGCGAGGTGTGTATCAAGCCGGTGGTCGGGATTTACGGGCGCGGCTTTTGGCGCTTCAAGACCGACGTTGACGATTTTCGTTGTTTCGCCAACCCCGATGCGCGTGAGACGACCTTTCAGGCGTACCTTAATGCTTATCGTCAGGCCGATGACGTGCCGGCCATGCTGCTCATGCCGTATATGCCGGGCAGTGAGTGTTCGGTGGACATGGTCTGCGAGCACGGCAAGGCGGTTGCCTTCGTCGGGCGGCGCAAGGTGGGGCTCAATCAGACCTTCGAGCGTGACAGCGAAGCGGTAAAACTGGCAGTCCGCGCGGCGGAGCATTTTGCCTGCGACGGGCTGATCAATGTGCAGACCCGCGACGACGCGGATGGCAAGCCGCGCTTGCTGGAGATCAACCCGCGTTATTCAGGCGGCATTGGCTACACCCGTGAAACCGGCGTCAACCTGCCGGGTATTTTCGCGGCACGGCGTCTCGGCTTGAAAGAACCGGAAACACATTGGCTCGAAGATATCCGCGTCAAGGCCATCACGGTCGCTGTACGGGCCTCGGTTTGATCGTGATAATAGATTTTTGCTATCACTAATCGCTCTTATCAGGGAGGATCGGGCATGAAGCTTCTTGCGCCAGGTGCAAACACTGCTTTAGCTAACGCCCACTGCTCCTGGAACCTGGAGAGCGGTAAGTCTTCGGTTTTTGGTGAGTACGCAGCGGTCGCCTTGCTGGCGGTCAACGACAAACGCCAGCCGATGGGCGATCCGGCGCTGCTGCATCAGGAGCAGGGCTGGATGGAGTGGAGCGGCGGCCCTCAGGACGTTGGCTGCACGTTAAGGCTGGACAGGTTGCCGACGGGCAGTGATCGCGTGCTGCTGATGGTCTACGTCTACGCTGCCATGGGGCCGATCCGTGATATCGGCAGCCTGCACCTCAAAGTGGATGGCGACATCGAGCACCGCCTGGACCTGCGCGATAACGGCGAAGCGGCGATCATTATCGGCGAGTTCTACAAACGCAATGAGCAATGGAAATTCCGCGCGCTGAGCGAAGGCTCGGCGTATGGACTGTCGGCGTTCGGGCGCAAGATCGGACTGGACGTGGACGACCGTCATCCGCGCCGCCCGTCTGCGGGTTCGGGTGGCGGGCCGCGGCATGAGTCGGCGACCGGCACGGCGTTCGTGGTCGGCCCGGCGCACGTCATGACCTGTGCGCATGTCATCGAAGACATGGGCGTGTTCTACATCACTTCACTGGAGGGCCGTTACAAGGCCGAGCCGGTGGTCATCGACCGTCGCAACGACATCGCGCTGCTGCGCGTGCAGGGCGCACCGCTGTTGTCTCCGGTTACATTCCGGGACGGGCAGGGCTGTGAGCCGGGTGATACCGTAGCGGTTTTGGGCTATCCACTGGCGTCCATTTCAGGTGGCGGGTTGCAGGTGACTCAGGGCGGGATCTCCGGTCTGTTCGGCCTGCACAACGATGCCAGCCTGTTTCAGTTCACGGCACCGATACAGCCGGGGTCCAGTGGCAGCCCGTTATTCGACAACGGGGGCGCGGTGATTGGCATGGTGACCTCAACCGTACCGGACGGGCAAAACATGAACTTCGCCGTGAAGTCCGCACTGTTACTGGCCTTCCTGCAGGCGTGCCGCATCGACGCTGCGCATGCCCGTCCGGAAAGGTCCTACACCACCACAGAAATCTCACGCACCGCTCAGTCGTCGTTATGGCTCGTTGAAGCCTCTCGCCAATGAAGTCGGTGTTGCCTGCCTGATCCGCAGGCGTCAGGGGCTGCGGCCCCGCTAATCAGGAATATATCGATGGACAGCAGCGCAGCTTTTTCCAACCCTACAAAGCTTCGTGCTGATCTGCTTCGTGGTCGTCTCGATGTCAGCGTCGATTCGTCGACCATCGCTCCGGATTCACTGTTCGGCTTTGCCGAGCGGCGTAACCCCAAGCGCGCGTTTCTCTTCGTGTCCCGAGTGTTGGGACGCCACATCCCTGCGCGCCCGAGCGTGATGCTGAAAAGCTTTCAGGACCTGGCGCACAAGATCCCCGCAGACCTGCCCGGCCCGGTGCTGGTCATCGGCATGGCCGAAACCGCCGTGGGCCTCGGCGCCGGGGTACACCGTGCCTACAGCGCAACGCGCCCGGATGCCCTGTACATGGTCAGTACGCGCCATCCGACCGGCAGCGCGCTGTTCGCCCGCTTTGAAGAAGAGCACAGCCACGCCAGCGCTCATCTGATCCACCTGCCCGTTGATCCGGCGTTACGCGAGATGATGCTCGGCGCGCGTTCGCTGGTGCTGGTCGATGACGAGGCGTCGACGGGCAAGACCTTCATCAACCTGCATCAGGCGCTGGTTGACGCCGGCTTGAGCAAGATCGAGCGGGTGGTGACCTGCGTGCTCACCGACTGGTCGGCGGGCGCGGTCAGTACCTCGATGGGCGCAGTGGCAGAGCAGGTTTCGCTGCTGCAAGGCTCTTACTCCTTCGATGAGGACCTAAGCGCGCCGCTGCCTGAGATGCCGGAAGTCGGCACCGTTGCCATGGGGGACTGGCCGCTGGTCACTACCAATGACTGGGGGCGCATGGGTGTGCTGTCGGTGGCCGATACGCTGGCGCCCGGCATTACCGTCAAAAAGGGCGAACGCATTCTGGTGGTTGGCACCAGTGAATTCGTCTGGCGCCCGTTCCTGCTCGCCGAGCGTCTGGAGAAGGCTGGAGCCGACGTGCATTTCAGTTCCACCAGCCGTTCACCGATTGCACTCGGTCATGCCATCGACCATGCGCTGTCGTTCTCCGACAACTATGGACTGGGCATCCCCAACTTCCTCTACAACGTGCGGCCGGGTCAGTTCGACCGGGTGCTGATCTGTACCGAAACCCCAAGGCAGGCCGTGCCTGCCGAGCTGATCGAAGCACTGAACGCCGAGGTCATCTGCGATGAGTAACGACCGCCCGCTGATCTTCGTCGATCTGGACGACACGCTGTTCCAGACCGCGCGCAAAACCCCGGCTGACATTGAAAAGCACGTCGCAACGCTGGACATCTCTGGTAATGCCAATGGCTACATGACCAATGTGCAGAAGTCGTTCGCGCACTGGTTGCTGGCGCATTCCGACGTGGTGCCGGTGACGGCGCGCAGTGTCGAGGCCTACAGCCGGGTCAAACTGCCGTTCACCGCAGGCGCGATCTGCTCCCATGGTGGGGTGATGCTCGATGTCATGGGGCGACTGGATCATGACTGGAATGAGCAGATGAAACAGACCCTGGCCAGCTACCAGTCGCGCCTGCATGAGCTGTCGGCGACGACACTGGCGATCGGTCAGGAGCTGGGGTTTTCACTGCGCGGCTGGGTGGTCGAAGAGGCGCAGCTGTTCCATTACGTGGTGACCAAGCACAACGAGAGCGATGACAGCATCCTCGGCAAAGTGCTGGCCGAAGTGCAGGCGCGGGGCTTGCTCGACGGCATGCATATCCATGGCAACGGCAACAATCTGGCTTTCCTGCCCGAAGGGCTGGCCAAGCGTTACGCGGTCCAGGAGTGGCTGCGGCGCGACAAGGCGATCAATGGCGAACGCCCGGTGCTCGGTTTTGGCGACAGCATTACCGATCTGGGTTTCATGGACGAGTGCCACTGGTGGGCGACACCTGCCCGCAGTCAGTTGGCGAAAATGTTTGTCGGAGCAGCGCATGAGTGATCCCGTTCACGGGCTCGATACGGTCGGCAGTGGCAGTTACCTGCATGACGACGTGCATTTTCTGTTGCGCGGCGTGGCGCTGCAGACTACCAGCGTCGCGGAGAAGGAGCGCCTGATTCAGACGCGACAGAAGCACTATTCGGAAATGATCAGCGAAGAGTCGGCCCCCAGCGTCGCCCACAAGGCGCTCTATGAGCGGGCGCTCGAGCAGAACGGCGCGCGCATGGCCGACGATGTACAGGCCCTGGCCCAGGGGCTCGCCCGCGAGTGCGCAGGTGCTGAAATCATTCTGGTGTCGTTCGTGCGCGCCGGTCTGCCGCTGGGGGTGTTGTTGCGTCGGGCGCTGATCGATCTGGGCCGCGAAGCGCACCACTACGGCATCAGTATCGTCCGTGATCGCGGCATTGATACGGTGGCGCTTGAAGCCATCATTCAGGCCCACGGCGCGCAGAACATCGTGTTCGTCGACGGCTGGACCGGCAAGGGCGCGATTTCGGGGGAGATCCGTCGCAGTCTGACGGGCGATAAACGCTTCCCGGATCAGCCTCGGCTGGTGGTACTGGCCGATCCGTGCGGCAGCGCCTGGCTGGCAGCGTCGGCAGAGGACTGGGTGATTCCGTCCGGCATTCTCGGTGCCACGGTGTCCGGTCTGGTGTCGCGCTCTATCTGGCCGACGGACGGCGGGCTGCACGGTTGCGTGGTGTACGAGCAGTTGCTGGAGCACGACGTCACGCAGTCTTTTATTGAACAGATCGACAGCCAGCGTCGTCAAAACAGTTCTACTCTCACACTGACACCCTGGACGCTGCCTCAGCGAACCGAACTCAAGGCCGCCGCATCACAGGTGGTCGACCGTCTGGCCGAGCGCTTCGGGATCAATAACTTCAATCGCATCAAGCCGGGCATTGCCGAAGCCACCAGAGCGGTCATGCGCCGCGTGCCGGATCATGTACTGGTGCGCAACCTGGCTGACAGCGACGTGCAATTGCTGTTGCACCTGACCGAAAAAGCGGGGATCCCCGTCGAAGAAGTGGGCGATCTCCTGGGACCCTATCGGGCCGTGACCATCATTCGGAGTCTGAGCTAATGGCCTTATTCTCGCCTTATGCGCTGGGGGCAACGCTGTATATGCCCGCGACCCGGGACGACATCGTCGATGTGGTGTTCGGTGAAAAGATTCCCGAGCTGCGTTCGCTGGTCGTCTGTCTGGAAGACGCCGTGGCGCTGACCGATGTCGACACGGCGTTGCTCAATCTTCGTCAGGTACTCACCCGTATCCGTGACCGTGGCGGTCGTCCGGCCAACGGTCCGCTGCTGTTCGTGCGTCCGAGGGACGCAGCGATGGCGCGCATTCTCAACGACTGGCCGCTGATGGCGCACGTCGACGGTTTCGTTGTGCCCAAGCTCTCGTTGAAAAGTCTGACCAGCTGGGAGCAGGCCGTCACCAATCCTTCGCTGGCGTTGATGCCTACACTGGAAACCCCCGAGGTGTTCAATCCGACCGCGATGGTCGAGTTGGGGGAAGCCTTGAAGGCCAGTCTGTACGAGCGGATCATTGCGCTACGCATCGGGGGTAATGACCTGATGGGCTGCCTGGGGCTGCGCCGCAATCCGGCCATGACCCTGTACTCGACGCCGATGGGGTATGTCATCCCCATGCTGGCGGGTGTCATGGGTTCGCAGGGCTTTGCGCTTACCGCTCCGGTGTTCGAGCAGTTGGCCACTCCGGACATTCTGCAGCACGAACTGGCGCTGGATATTACCAATGGGTTGGTCGGTAAAACGGCAATTCACCCCTCGCAGGTCAATATCATTCAGAATGCGCTACGCGTCAGTCTGGAGGACATGAACTCCGCCCGGATGATTTTGAACTCTGTGGCCCCCGCAGTGTTCAAGTACAACGACGCGATGTGTGAACCGGCTACCCACTACAAATGGGCAACCCACATCATGGAGCGCGCCAAATGGCATGGAGTGTTATCCGCACCCGCTTCGATCATGGATGCCAGCATTCGACTCGCTGAGGCAGTTAGCTAGATGATAGAACCTGACCTTGAAACCGCAGGACCTGATCTTGAGCCTGTAGGGCCCGACCTTGAAATCGAAGTGGAACAGCGCCTGCTGGCGGTCTTCGATTTCGACGGGACCATTACCCGCCACGACAGTTTTGTCCCGTTTCTCAAATTCGCCTTCGGGCAACGTGCCTTTTCGGTGCGCATGGCGCGGCTGGTGCTGCCCAGCATCGGCTACCTGGCCAAGCGCCTGACCCGCGATGAACTCAAGGGCCGTCTGATCAAGGCTTTTCTGAGCGGTGTTGAAGTGCAATGGCTGCAACAAAAGGCCGAAGCCTTCTGCCAGTCGCACTGGAAACGCCTGATGCGTCCTGCTGCGCTGGAGTCCATTGCCGCTGAAATCGAGAAGGGCGCCATTGTCACGCTTTGTTCAGCATCGCCTGCTATGGTCCTGCAACCGTTCGCTGATCGCCTGAAAGTAGAGCTGATCGGTACTAATCTGGAAGTAATCGACGGCAAGTTGACCGGCTTGATCGAAGGCAGCAACTGCCGTTGCGACTCGAAAGTTGCTCGCCTGGAGAGCGTCTACGGGCCGTTGACCCAGTTCCGGGTTCGCGCCTGGGGCGACACCCGGGGTGACCACGAATTGCTCGCGGCGGCTCAGGACGCGCACTGGCGTTTGTTCCATCCGACGTGGCGTCGAGGCCGCTATAAAGGCCCCGTTAACGCCAAGTTACACAATCCTGATGGCAAAGACGGGCCAACACGGTAAGGCTGTAACACTTTTATCCGAAATCCAACGTCACATGGAGCGAAAAATGGCACTCACTTTGGCAAAGAACCAGACGATCTCACTTGAGAAAACTGCTGGTACAGGCCTCAAGAAAGTCAGCATGGGACTTGGATGGGACCCTGAAAAAGCCAGTGGTTTCTTCGGTAAATTGCTCGGTGGTGGCGGTGGCGATATCGACCTGGATGCCTCGTGCATCATGCTCGACGCCGACAAAAAGCCCCTCGACCTGGTCTGGTTCCGCCAGCTGCAATCGCGTGACGGTGCCATTCAGCATTCGGGTGACAACCGTACCGGCGAAGGCGCGGGCGACGATGAAACCATCAGCGTCGATCTGGAAAAACTGCCTGCCACGGTCAAATACCTGGTGTTCACCGTCAATTCGTTCACCGGTCAGAATTTCGAAAAAGTCGCCAACGCCTACTGCCGTATTGTCGATCTGGGCAGCCGTAACGAACTGGGTCGCTTCGATCTGTCCGAAAAAGGCCAGCACACCGGCGTGGTGATGTCTTATCTGGCGCGCACGCCATCGGGCTGGGACTTCACTGCAGTAGGCCAGGTCACCAACGGTCGCACTGCTGATGATTTGGTCGAGTTGGCGATCGGGGCTGTACGCGCATGACCCAACTTGTCCCGGGCGCCAACGCGCCGGTCGCTGCCGGCCCGCTGACGGTGGAAATTATCTACTCTCCGATCACGGATGCGGATATCGACGTCTCCGCTTTTCTGCTGACCGCGTCCGGCAAGGTCCGTGGCGATCAGGACATGTGTTTCTACGGCCAGAAAAGCGTGAACGGCGGTGCGCTGCAGCAGACTGAAGCATCAGCCGGACGCGCGGTGTTCAGTCTTGACCCGAGCCGTCTGGACTCGGTCATCGAGAAGGTTGCCCTGACGGCGACCATCTATGAGAACAAGGCCAGTTTCGGCAGCGTGTCACGCCTGGCCTTGAACATCACCGGCGGTATCGAAGCCGATATCCCGACCAGTGGCATGAAAGAAACCGCGCTGATTCTGGGCGAGTTCTACCTTCGTCAGGGGGCCTGGAAATTCCGTTGCGTGGCCCAGGGTTTTGCTGGCGGCCTTGAGCCATTGGCGAAAAACTTCGGCGTCGAAGTCGCCGCGCCTCAGGATGAACCTGCACCTGCACCTGTTCCAGCGCCTGCAGCGAAGTCGACCGTCAGTCTGAGCAAGATCACGCTCGACAAGACCCGAGCCTCGATCAGCCTGGAAAAATCCAGTGCCGGTTTCGGTGAGATTCGGGTCAACCTGAACTGGAACCGTCGTAACGACAGCAAGGGTGGTGGCTTCTTCTCGATGAAGAAGAGCAATGCCATCGACCTTGATGTAGGCTGCCTCTTCGAAATGCAGGACGGTCTCAAAGGCGCTGTTCAGGCGCTGGGTAACTCGTTCGGTTCGCTCAACACCGAGCCTTTCATCAAGTTGATGGGCGATGACCGTACCGGCTCGATCAGCGACGGTGAGTGGCTGCATATCAATGGCGCGCACTGGAGCAAGATCCGTCGCATTCTGGTCTACGCGTTCATCTATGAAGGTGCACCGAACTGGAAGGAAACCGACGGTGTCGTCACCATTCACGCGCCGGGCCAGCCGCCCATCGAGGTTCGCCTCAATGAGGAGGGCGGTCGTCAGGGCATGTGTGCCATTGCCCTGCTGGAAAATGACAACGGTGCAGTCAAGGTGACGCGTCGCGTGGATTTCCACAACGGCCACAGCAACATGGACAAAGCCTACGGCTGGGGCATGCGCTGGGCTGCCGGTTCCAAGTAAACAATACCGTGGTATTTCTGGGCTGGCTGTGCCGCCTCATGGGAGATAGACATGCTGGACTGGTTGAAAACAAACGCAACAGCTGCTCGCGATAAGCTGGCTTCGGAAGTCTCGAAGTTCAAGAATCGCGAATTCATGGAGGCTGTGGTTTCCGGCTGTGCTCTGGTATCGGCCGCTGACGGTGATATCAGCTCCAGTGAAAAGCAGAAAATGGCCGGCTTCATTCAGAACTCTCAGGAACTGAAAGTTTTCGACATGAAGGACGTCATCCAGGGCTTCCAGGAAGCCTGCTCCAAGTTCGAGTTCGATTTTGAAATTGGTCGCGCCGAGGCCTTGAAAACCATCGGCAAGATCAAAAAGAAAGAAGATGCAGCCCGTTTGCTGGTGCGCGTCTGCTGTGCTATCGGTGGCGCCGATGGCAGCTTCGATGAGAAAGAGCGGGAAGTCTGCCGCACGATCTGTCGAGAGCTTGGCCTCAACCCGTCCGATTTCGACCTGTAATTTTTTACCCTAAGGAACGCAGTTAAATGGAAAGCACCTCTCTAGGCTTCCCTCCACTCACGATGGCGGTTTTCGTCGGTCTGGCCGTTACGGCCATGGCTATCGACATGTTCTCTCACCGGGGAAACAAGCCAATCACCCTCGCGCAAGCCTCGGCGTGGTCGATTTTCTGGGTCGCCATTTCGCTGGCCTTCGCGGGTTTCCTGTATGTCCAGCACGGCTCTGAAGTGGCCACGCTGTTCGTCACCGGTTACGCGCTGGAAAAAGTACTGAGCGTCGACAACCTGTTCGTGTTCATGGCGTTGTTCTCCTGGTTCAAGATTCCGGATGGCCTGCGCCACCGCGTTCTGTACTGGGGCATCATCGGCGCCATCGTCTTCCGCGGCATTTTCGTCGCCATCGGCACCGGCCTGCTGGCGCTGGGTCCATGGGTCGAAGTGGTGTTTGCGGTCATCGTTGCCTGGACAGCCATCATGATGCTCAGGGCGGGCGATGACGACGACGAAGAAGTCGACTACTCGCAACACATGGCTTATCGCTTCGCCAAGAAGCTGTTCCCGGTGTGGCCAAAACTGCACGGCAGCAACTTCTTCGTCAGCCGCTCGGTTCTGGAGCAGGAAGTCAAAAAGCCTGAAAACGCCGGTATCACGCTGGCCGCCAAAGGCGCTTTGTTCGCGACCCCGCTGTTCCTGTGTCTGGTTGTGGCGGAAATCTCCGACGTGCTGTTCGCGTTCGACTCCGTGCCTGCAATCATCGCCGTGAGCCGCGAGCCGCTGATCGTATTCTCGGCCATGCTGTTCGCGATTCTTGGTCTGCGTACCTTGTATTTCGTACTTGAAGCCCTCAAACGTTACCTGGTGCACCTGGAGAAAGCGGTTATCGCCTTGCTGTTCTTCATCGCCTTGAAATTGGGCCTGAACGCAACCAACCACCTGTTCCATCACGGTTACGAGATCAGCGCCAACACCAGCCTGCTGGTTGTGGTCGTCGTGTTGATCATCGGTATCGTTGCAAGCCTGCTCTTCCCGGGCAAAGACGAATCCGCGGAAGAAAAAGCGTAAATACTGGATAAAGGAGATAAACGAATCATGGCTTTGACTCTGCAAAAAGGTGGCAACCTTTCGCTGTCGAAAACCGACCCGACCCTGACCAACGTATTGATCGGTCTGGGCTGGGATCCGCGAGCCACTGACGGACAGGATTTCGACCTGGACGCCAGCGCATTCCTGTTGGCCGCCAATGGCAAGGTCCGCAGTGAAGCTGACTTCATTTTCTACAACCAGCTCAAGAGCGCCGACGGTTCTGTCGAGCACACCGGTGACAACCGTACCGGTGAAGGTGACGGTGATGACGAAGTGGTCAAGGTCGATCTGACCCGTGTGCCTGCTGACGTCGACAAGATCGCATTCGTGGTGACCATTCATGACGCAGAAAGTCGTGGCCAGAATTTTGGCCAGGTGAGCCGCTCTTTCATTCGCGTAGTGAATGAAAAGTCGGGCGCGGAAGTCGTCCGTTACGATCTTGCTGAAGATGCCTCTACCGAAACCGCAATGATCTTCGCTGAGTTGTACCGCAATAACGGCGAGTGGAAATTTCGCGCCGTTGGTAGCGGTTTCAAGGGGGGCCTGAAAGCATTGGCCAACTCTTTCGGCATGAATTTCTGATTCACGCCCAACCACTTTTCTGGAAAGGATCAAGAACATGGCAGTAAGTCTGAGTAAAGGCGGCAACGTTTCCCTGTCCAAAGAGGCTCCTGGCCTGACAGAAATCACCGTGGGCCTGGGCTGGGATCCGCGTGTGACCGATGGCACCGAGTTCGATCTGGATGCGTCGATCTTCATCGTTGGCGAAAATGGCAAAGTGCTGGACGACAACAGCTTCATTTTCTACAACAACAAGAAGTCGGCTGATGGTTCGGTCGAGCACCTGGGCGATAACCGTTCAGGCGCTGGCGAAGGCGATGACGAGTCGGTAACGGTCAAGCTCACTGGCCTGGCAGCGGCAGTGAAGAAGCTGGTTTTCGCGGTCACCATCCATTCCGCCGAAGAGCGCAAGCAAAGCTTTGGCCAGGTTTCCAATGCTTACATCCGCGTTGTGAACAAGGCTGACGGCAAGGAAATCGCTCGTTACGACCTGTCGGAAGATGCATCGACCGAAACCGCGATGATCTTCGGCGAGCTGTATCGCAATGGCGAAGAGTTCAAGTTCAAGGCCATTGGCCAGGGCTTTGCCGGCGGTCTGAAGCCGTTGGCAGAAGCTCACGGCGTGGCAATCGGCTAAACCCGAGCAGCGCCCAATAAAAACCCCCGCCAGCGATGGCGGGGGTTTTTTATTGGGCGCTGATTACTGCTATCGTTCCTCACGCTCTACAGCGTGGGAATGCAGTTCTGGACGCTCTGCGTCGTCAAGAGGACGCGGAGCGTCCAGAACAGCATGCGACGCAGAACGTCGCACGATAGTCGCAAGTACGCAGCACAGTCTCCGGTCTAATAATGTAGTGCTGAAGTCAGCGTTCGCTTCTGCCCACGCCCGATGGTCCTGCGGCCAGCATGCGCCCGGCCAGTCGTGAGAAGGGCAGGCTTTGCAGCCATACCGTGCCGGGGCCGGTCAGTCTGGCGAAGAACACCCCTTCGCCGCCGAACAGCATCGACTTGATGCCGCCGCCGACCATGCGGATATCGTAATCGACCGTCTGGGTCATGGCTGCCAGGCAGCCGGTATCGACGTCCAGCGCTTCGCCCGCCGCCAGTTCGATCTTGCGCACCGTGCCGCCCATGTGCACGAAGACCCAACCGTCGCCTTCCAGCTTTTGCAGGATGAAACCTTCGCCTCCGAACAGGCCGGTGAGGATTTTCTTCTGGAACTGGATACCGATGGAGACGCCTTTGGCGCCAGCCAGGAAACTGTCTTTCTGACAGATCAGCTTGCCGCCGAAATCACGCAGGTTGAGCGGCAAGATCGTGCCGGGGTAGGGCGCTGCAAACGCCACGCGGCCCTTGCCCGAACCCTGTTGCGAAAACACTGTGGTGAACAGGCTTTCGCCGGTCAGCATGCGTTTGCCAGCACCGAACAGCGAACCCAGCAGCCCTGGCGATTGATTGCTGCCGTCGCCGAAGATGGTTTCCATCTGCACGTCGCAGGTTTTGTACATCATCGCTCCGGCTTCGGCGACGGCGCTTTCGCCAGGGTCAAGTTCCAGTTCGATGAACTGGGTTTCCGTGCCGTACAGCTTGAAGTCCACGCCATCGGTGGTCTGCGCCAGGCCATAGCCGCCCGAGGCGTTCGGATCAGGCGTAAACGAAGGGCGTCTGGCGGGCACCGAGGCCGGCGCGGGTGTCGGGGCTGCCTGCGCTGGCAGCCCGGACGGCCTGGGCTGGACCATGTCCGGCGTCGGATCAGGAAAAGGCGTCACACCGTCCTTCTTCAGGGCGCGCACCTGCGGCACCTGATAGATCGGCTGCCAGTCCGGCATGCCTTGCTTCCAGCACCAGGCACCGGGCGACTCACGGGCGATCAGCCGCGCAGCATCCGCGTCCATCGGGCCGAGTTGCTTGCCCGCGTTCATCACAAACCATTGTTCCAAGACGTCTACTCCCGAGCGAATAGTGACAGTTGGCTGTGCGCGATGCGTCAGAGGCTCAGGCGCATGGACAGGTCCACGGCCTTCACATCCTTGGTCATCGCACCGATGGAAATGTAATCGACACCCGTTTCGGCAATCACCCGCAGGGTATCGTCGTTGATGCCGCCGCTGGCCTCCAGACTGGCACGGCCTGCGGTGAGGCGCACGGCCTCGCGCATGTCATCAAGGCTCAATTCATCGAGCATGATGATGTCGGCGCCTGCGTCCAGCGCCTGCTTGAGTTCACCCAGGCTCTCCACCTCCACTTCCACAGGCTTGCCGGGTGCAATCCGGTGCGCCGCTTCCACTGCCTGGGCGATGCCACCACAGGCTGCGATATGGTTTTCCTTGATCAGAAACGCGTCGTAAAGCCCGATGCGGTGGTTATGACAGCCGCCGCAGGTGACCGCGTATTTCTGCGCCATGCGCAGGCCCGGCAGAGTCTTGCGGGTATCCAGCAGTTTGACCTGAGTGCCTGCGACCATGTCTGCGAAATACTGGGCACGCGTGGCCACTCCCGAGAGCATCTGCAGGAAATTGAGCGCGCTGCGTTCGCCGGTCAACAGGGAGCGGGCCGGGCCTTCAAGGTGAAACAGCGCCTGATTAGGGCTGACGCGATCGCCATCGGTCACTTGCCAGTGCACGGCAACGCGCGGGTCCAGTTGCCGGAAGACCGTATCGACCCAGGCAGTGCCCGCGATCACCGCTGCATCGCGGGAAATGATGGTGGCCTTGGCCAGCCGCTCTGCCGGAATCAATTGGGCGGTGATATCGCCGCTGCCGACATCCTCCAGCAATGCGCGACGCACATTGGCCTCGATCTCGGCGGTCAGGTCGGCAATTCGTAAGTTCGGCATGGCGGGCTCCAGTAGCAAAGTCGTTCGAGTATAAGGCACCGCATCCCGCTTACCCACCTGCGCCAATGCCAAGGTGTTACCTCTGGGAACATGCAGTTGGTCGGTTTGGCAAATTCCTTTGCGATGGAAAGCGAATATCGCGGTCTATCGCTGCACATGAATGCCTTGCCACTTCCTTCGCGAGAGTGAAAGAAAAGTCTGACTGGCGCTGATGACAAGTTTTGAAAGATAATCCGACTTGTAATTGACGCCATGAGTTTGACGTTGCGCGAGGCCAAGAGGGTCGCTTCACAGTGCGAGGGTAACAAGCCACGTTTGTGATGGGGTTCAGGTTGTTTCCTGTCAGGGGGTGTAATGCCGAACGACGAAAAAGTAGTGCCGTTGAGCAAATCGTTCCCTTTGCAGGGGGCGGGTACGCCTTTGGCCCGATTACCTGTTGTGTTGTTGCAGGTTCGCGACAAGGCGGCCCAGCAGCTCAAGGATGCATTGCAGGCGTTGTTCGATAACGCCGACGATACGCTGTTCGAAATGGCTGACCGCGCCCGCAGCAACACTGAGCAGAACATCTTTTTTGAAGCCATGCGTGACCTGCGCCTCAAGCGCAAAAGCATAGAACGGGGTTTCCTCGACAAGTTCTATGAGTCTTTCCTGGTCCTGGGCCAGTATCAGATCCAGGAGCCAGCGCTTCCGCCCGCAGTGTCCTTCGACAAGCTGTCGCTGGTGCACAACGATGATCTCGAGAAGACCGTGGCCGTGGATGCCATGGTCAGCAAGGTCATGAGCCGTGACGCCCTAGCCCTGGGCCAGCTCACTGCACGCCTGAACGTTCTCATTCCTCAAGCCATTGCCGAAGATTCCAACCCGCTGGGGCCGGCGATGCTCTGCAGATTCTTTCTGGAGGCCGGGCGCAGCCTTGGCGTCGAGATCAAGGTCAAACTGATCATTCTCAAGCTGTTCGAGAAGTACGTCCTGGCCAATACGGACGATCTGTACAGCGAAGCCAATCAACTGCTGATCGCCACCGGTGTATTGCCGGATATGAAAGCGCTGCCGGCTCGCCGCTCATCTGACCGGGCGGCGCCCAGAAGCCGCGCCGCCGAGATGTCCGACCCCGCCCTGAATGAAGCCGCCGACAAGCTCGACAAGGGTGTGCAGGAGGTTTTCTCGGCCTTGCAGGAACTGCTGCTGCACGTGCGCGGCCACCTCGCGCCGCGTCATGAGCCCAACGCCGAAGTGCGTCCGATTTCCAGCCGGGACCTGCTGCGCCTGCTGTCTCACCTGCAGCAATATGTGCCCTCGCAAGACACTGCAGACGATTTCGACCTGCGCAACCAGCTGGAACAGCTGCTGACGCGGGTCAACGTCAAGACCGGCAAATCCAGAATCGTCGGTGTTGGTGACGAAGATGTCATCAACCTGATCGCCATGCTGTTCGAGTTCATTCTCGATGACCGCAACCTGACGCCGTCATTGCGTGCTCTGATCGGGCGCCTGCAGATTCCGATGCTCAAAGTGGCGGTCATTGACAAAAGTTTCTTTAGCCGCGGCAGTCATCCTGCCCGTCGCCTGCTTAACGAAATTGCTACTGCCGCATTGGGCTGGGGTGGCCGCGACGACTATCAGCGCGACTCGCTGTATCAGCGCGTCGAGCAGATCGTGCAGCGCCTGCTCAATGATTTTGTCGATGACCCGGCGATCTTTTCTGAATTGCTGGCGGATTTTCTGGCCTTCACCAGTGACGAACGTCGCCGCAGCGAGCTGCTCGAGCAGCGTACCCGTGATGCCGAAGAGGGTCGTGCCCGTGCCGAACTGGCTCGGCAGCAGGTGCAGCACGAGCTGAATCAGCGCCTGCTGGGCAAAACCTTGCCCGAGGTTGTTGTACGGCTGTTGCAGGAGGCCTGGAGCAAGGTCCTGCTGTTGACCTGTCTCAAGCATGGCGAGGAGTCCAGCGAGTGGCAGGCCGGGCTGGAGACCATGGACGAGTTGATCTGGAGCGTCGAGCTGCACGACGACCCGCAGGCCCTGCAGCGCTTGCTGGAGCTGGTTCCTGGACTGCTCAAGTCGCTGCGGGATGGCTTGACCAGCGCCGCTTTCGACCCGTTTGCCACCAGCGAATTCTTCAGTCAGCTGGAGTCGCTGCATGTCCAGGCGTTCCAGCACTTCTCGCGCTTGCAGGAAGGCGAGGGTGACACTGCGCAAGGTGATTCGGCGCAGGCAGATGGCCAGGCCGTCGAAGGCCCACCGATGATGGCGGTGATTGAAGAAATCGTGCTGATCACCCCTGAAGAGCAGATGCTCAATGAGCCGGTGGTCCAGTTACCTGATGACGACGCAGGCCTGCAGATGGTCGACAAACTGCGGGTCGGTTGCTGGGTCGAGATTCAGGAAGATGAAGAGCACAAGCTGCGTTGCAAGTTGACTGCGATTGTCGAGCCGACCGGGCGTTATGTGTTCGTCAATCGGACCGGCATGAAGGTTCTGGAAAAGACCCGCACCGGCCTTGCCGTCGAATTTCGTCGTGGCGCGGTACGTATTCTCGACGACGCGCTGCTCTTCGATCGGGCTCTTGAGTCCGTCATCAGCAACCTGCGCAAGCTCAAGGGCGCCTGACTGGCGGCGGTGCCTGTCGTCAGGCACACGTTTGACCAAGGTGCCGACGCCCGCGTCGGCAGGCAGTCCGCGCCGCTGCGGGTCTTTGCTGTCTACAGCGTGTTTCCTGCATCGCGGATCCGTAGCCAGGCTCCCACATCAGCTCCTGTCACGGGCATAATCAGCGCTACCTATTTCTCCCCGTTCAAGGAGCATTCATGCAACTGGACTCCGCAAGCGGCTGGTGCGACGGCGTGCAGCATTGCCCCTCGCCCAACTTCAATGCGCGACCCGAAAGCGAAATCTCGCTGCTGGTGATTCACAACATCAGCCTGCCGCCAGCACAGTTCAAGACCGGCAAGGTACAGGCTTTCTTTCAGAACCAGCTCGACATCGACGAGCATCCCTACTTTGTGGGGATTGCCGATCTGCGCGTTTCAGCGCATTTTCTGATTGAACGTGATGGCGAGGTCGTTCAGTTCGTCTCTTGTCTTGATCGTGCGTGGCACGCCGGTGTTTCCAGTTTTCAGGGCCGCGAAGGGTGCAATGACTTTTCTGTCGGCATCGAACTGGAGGGGACGGATGACCAGCCTTTCACCGAAGCGCAATACGACGCGCTGATCGACCTGACGCGACAGTTGCGTCAGGCGTTCGAGGCGATCACCCCCGAGCGTATCTGTGGCCACAGTGACGTGGCGCCGGGACGCAAGACTGATCCTGGGCCCTGTTTTGACTGGGCCAGGTTTCGAGCGGCTTTGCTGGATTGATGTGAGGGACGAACAATGAGTTTTCTGGTGCTACTGCTGGCCGTTCTTATCGAAAAATTTTCTGCTCTGCGTCAGCGCGTTCAGCGTGACGGGCCGTGGCTGAAAGAACTGGCAAAACTCGAGGCCAGCCCGCGGACCTCGACACGTCCCTGGGTAATGCTGGCGCTGCTGGTGCTTGTGCCCGTGCTGATCCTGCAACTGGCGCTGACCATTATCGGCTCGGTGGCCTATGGCTGGCTGGTTCTGCCCATTCACCTGCTGGTGTTGATCTACAGCCTTGGCCGGGTTGACCTGATTGCGGTGCTCGGGCCGTTTCGCGATGCCTGCCGACGTGGCGATGCGCAGGCTGCGGTGCACGTGGCCGAGCGCGACATGGGCGTGCAGGCGGACAACAGCGAGCAATTGCTGCAGGGTGTGCAGGGCTACCTGCTCTGGCAGGCGTTTCAGAGTTTCTTCGCCGTGATTTTCTGGTACTTCGTACTCGGTCCGGTGGCTGCGCTGGCCTACAGGCTATTGGCCCTTGTTGTCGAGCACGGCAAGACACCCGCACTGGTGGAGCGCGCAGGGCAGTTGCGTCATGCCTTCGACTGGGTGCCGGTCAGGTTGCTCGCCGCCAGCTTCGCATTGGTCGGCAATTTTGTGGCGGTCACCCGGGTGATGCTGCATGAGCTGTTGAACTGGAACATCAGTGCTGCGCAACTGATTACGCGCGTCGGCTGCGCCGCCAGCGAGGTTCCGCCGCCGATGATGGGTGCCCAAGGTGTTACCGGCCTCGACATGCTCTGGGAGCTGCTGGTACGTGCCGCGGTGGTCTGGTACGCAGGGTTCGCCCTGTGGACCCTTCTACTCTGATCCGGTCCTTGTCACATCGACTCAGGTGAGCGACAGGCGAGGCCAGTCGAACAGTTCGCAGGCATTGTCCGTGCTCGCCTGGGCCAGGCGCTCGGGGATGATCTTCATCAGCCCCGCAAGGGCCTCGCAAATGTCGGGCAAATGCTGCGGGCTGTTGCGCTGATAGGGGTGCATGGCGGGCGCCATGTCCGGTGAGTCGGTTTCCAGCACCACGCTGTCCAGCGGCAGTTCGGCGATGACCCGATGCATGCGCAGCGCCTGCGGCCAGGTTGCGGCTCCGCCCAGGCCCAGTTTGAACCCCAGCCTGATGTATTCACGCGCCTCTTCGCGGCTGCCGGCAAACGCATGAATGATGCCGCTGCGCTTTGGCTTGTGGCGCTTGAGCGTCGCGATCACATCGGCATGGCTGCGGCGCACGTGCAGCAAGGCGGGCAGGTTGAAGTCGTTCGCCAGCTGCAATTGTGCGTCGAAGAGCGCCTGCTGACGCGCCTTGTCCGGCTGCTCGACGTAATAATCCAGACCGATCTCACCCACCGCACACAGCTGCGGATGGCCTTTCAGGCGCGTCAGCCAGTCGCCCAGCTCGGTCAGGTGTGCTGTGCGGTGCTCATCGATGTACACCGGATGCATGCCGAACGCTGCGTACAGGGCGGGGTTGGCCTCGGTCAGCTCCCAGAGCCGCTGCCAGTTACGCTGATACACCCCGAGCACCACCATGCGCTGCACGCCGAGCGCCAGGCAGTTTTCCAGCACCTGAGCGCGGTCGGCATCGAAATCCGCAAAGTCCAGGTGGGTGTGGGTATCGATCAGCATCACCTTCATGCCTCGTGAATACGTTGCTTGAAGGCCCTGGCAATAGCGTGCACGCCGGGCTGGTAATCATCCTTTTCGATAGCGGCCAGCGCCAGTTGCAGGGCCTTGTCGGCGATCAACTGGTGTTGCTGAGCCATGGCGTTGACAGGCAGCGGCAGGAAGTCGAGCAATTGCGTATCGCCGAAGGTACCCAGATGCAGTGGGGTCGATTGCAGTGCCTGACTTTGCAGCACATCGAACACGCCTTGCAGCAGCACGTAGGAGGTGGTGATCAACGCGTCCGGAAAATGTCCCTGGCGCTGTAGCATCCCGGTCATCAAACGCTGCCCACACTGGCGGCTGAACGCTTCGCCATGCTCGACGATGGTGGCTCCGGTAAACCCGTCGAGTGCATGTTCGAAGCCAGCGGCGCGCGCGCGACTGATGCTCAGCTCAGGACGTGCGCCGATCAGGGCGATGTGGCGCGGTCGGGTTTGCAGGAGGCTATGGGTCAGTTGCAGGCAGGCGTCATGGTCGTCGCTGACCACCGAGCAGAAAAACTCGGGATTCATTTCCCGGTCGATGGCGATGATCGGCGTGCCCTTGAGCTGCAATTCGCGGTAGCTGTCGTCACCGGGTGGCAGGCAACTGGCGACCAGCAACGCATCGCAACGGCGTGCGCGGAACAGCTGCAAAAGCTGCAGCTCGCTGGCGGGGTCGTCATCTGAGCTGGCGATCAGCAGTTGATAACCCAGGCTGCGCGCGCCTTGCTCGAGCAATTTGGCGATGCGCGCATAGCTGGGGTTTTCCAGGTCGGGCAGGATAAAGCCCAGTGTCTTGCTATGACGGCTGCGCAGGCCCGCCGCTTGCGGATTGGGTCGGAAATCGTGCTGCTCGACCACGGCTTTGACACGCTCGACCGTTGCCGGGCTGATGCGCTGTTTTTCGGCCTTGCCATTGATGACGTAACTGGCCGTCGTGACAGAAACACCTGCCAGACGTGCGATATCGCTCAGTTTCACCCCGGAATTTCCTTTTATTAGGTACGCGGCTCAGGACAATCGAGTTATTTTTTTCATGGCGCTGATCTTTACACCAGACCGTAGGAAATTCCCAAGTACTTCACGTATTTTGGGAATTGTCCCACAGTGATCGGATCGACTGGGCTTCAATGAATCCCCAGAATCGAGTAACGTGCCGGGCAATTCTAGATTAAACGATTCAGCACGCCTGTTGTCTGCTGCAATCGAGATGAAAGTGATGTCCGATACGATGCTCGGACAGATATCACCTTCATCCCCCTAAGCTGTCGATCACACGATCGCCATTAAAACAAGAATCAGGTGGCGCCTCGGCGCTGCATAGGAGTCAAGGCAATGCTCGAACTCACTCTGGAGCAAATATCCATGGCCCAGTCGGCTGTGGATAAAACTGCCGCACTTAAGCTGATTGCCGACCACCTGGTCGCTGATGGTCTGGTTGCCGAGGGCTACCTCACCGGGCTGATGAACCGTGAGCAGCAAGGCTCGACCTTCCTCGGTCAGGGCATCGCCATCCCACACGGTACACCCGAAACCCGCGACCTGGTGTTTACCACCGGTGTGCGTCTGATGCAGTTCCCCGAAGGGGTGGACTGGGGCGACGGGCAAATGGTTTACCTGGCGATTGGTATCGCTGCCAAATCCGACGAGCACTTGCGCCTGCTGCAACTGCTGACTCGCGCATTGGGTGAAGAGGATCTTGGCCAGGCGCTGCGCGAAGCGAAGACCCCGGAAGACCTGCTCAAGCTATTGCAAGGTGCTCCGCAGGAACTGGCGCTCGACGCACAGATGATCAGCCTCGGCGTATCGGCCGACGATTTTGAAGAACTGGTCTGGCGCGGCGCACGCCTGTTGCGCAAGGCCGACTGCGTGAGTAACGGCTTTGCCGCCGTGCTCCAGCAAGTGGAAGCGTTGTCGCTGGGTGATGGCCTGTGGTGGCTGCACAGCGAGCAAACCGTCAAGCGCCCCGGTCTGGCGTTCGTTACCCCCGACAAACCCATGCGCTATCTGGGCCAGCCGCTGACCGGTCTGTTCTGCCTGGCCAGCCTCGGTGAGGCGCATCAGGCGCTGCTCGAGCGTCTGTGCCTGTTGTTGATCGAAGGCCGTGGCCACGAGTTGGGGCACGCCACCAACAGTCGCGCCGTGCTCGAAGCGCTGGGTGGCGAACTGCCAGCCGAGTGGCCGACCCGGCAGATTCAGCTGGCCAACGCCCATGGCTTGCACGCCCGCCCGGCGAAAATACTGGCGCAGCTGGCCAAGGAGTTTGACGGCGAGATCCGCATGCGCGTGCTGGAAACCGGCGAAGCCGCCGTGTCGGCCAAGAGCCTGAGCAAGCTGCTCAGCCTCGGTGCCCGTCGTGGTCAGACGCTGGAATTCATTGCCGAGCCGAGCATCGCCGACGACGCACTGCCAGCCCTGATCGCCGCCGTGGAGCAAGGCCTGGGCGAGGAAGTCGAACCCTTGCCTGCCGTCTCGCAGACCGAGGCTGCGCCAACGCCGACCCCGGCTGCTGCCAAACCGCTCAGTGCTCCGCCAGCCGGTAGCGTGTTGCAGGCTGTGTCTGCTTCACCGGGGATTGCCATGGGGCCGGCCCACGTTCAAGTGCTGCAAAGCTTCGATTATCCCCAGCGGGGCGAGTCGGTGGCTGCCGAGCGCGAGCGCCTGCACAAGGCGATCGGCGAGGTGCGCAGCGATATCGAAAATCTCATTCAGCGCAGCAAATCCAAAGCCATCCGGGAAATCTTCATCACCCACCAGGAGATGCTCGAAGACCCGGAACTGACCAGCGAAGTCGAGGCGCGCCTCAATAACGACGAAAGCGCGGCTGCGGCCTGGGCTACGGTTATCGAGACCGCTGCCGTTCAGCAGGAACAACTGCAGGACGCACTGCTGGCCGAGCGCGCCGCAGACCTGCGTGACGTCGGTCGCCGCGTGCTGGCGCAGATCTGTGGCGTCGAAACCGTTGCGGCCCCGGACGAACCCTACATTCTGGTGATGGATGAAGTCGGCCCGTCCGACGTGGCCCGTCTCGACCCGGCGCAGGTCGCCGGTATTCTTACCGCACGCGGCGGTGCCACCGCGCACAGCGCCATCGTGGCGCGTGCGCTGGGCATTCCGGCGCTGGTGGGGGCCGGTGATGAAGTGCTGCTGCTCAAGCCGGGCACCGTGTTGCTGCTCGACAGCCAGCGCGGACGGCTGACCGTCGCGCCTGACGAAGCGACCCTGCAGCGCGCAGTTCAGGACCGTGACGCACGTGAGCAACGTCTCAAGGCGGCCGCCGAAGCGCGCATGGAGCCCGCTGTGACACGCGATGGTCATGCTGTCGAAGTCTTCGCCAATATCGGCGACAGCACCGGCACACCGGCCGCCGTGGAGCAGGGCGCGGAAGGCGTCGGCCTGCTGCGCACCGAGCTGCTGTTCATGGCGCATTCCCAGGCGCCGGATGAAGCCACGCAGGAAGCTGAATACCGCCGCGTGCTGACCGATCTGGGCGGGCGTCCGCTAGTGGTGCGTACGCTGGACGTCGGTGGCGACAAGCCGCTGCCTTACTGGCCGATCGCCAAAGAGGAAAACCCGTTCCTCGGCGTGCGCGGTATCCGTCTTACCCTGCAGCGCCCGGACGTCATGGAAAGCCAGCTGCGCGCCCTGTTGCGTTCGGCAGACAGCGGCCCACTGCGCATCATGTTCCCGATGATCGGCACGCTTGAAGAGTGGCGTCAGGCGCGGGACATGACCCAGCGCCTGCGCGAGGAAATTCCGGTCAGTGACCTGCAACTGGGGATCATGATCGAGGTGCCATCGGCGGCGCTGATCGCCCCGGTGCTGGCGAAGGAAGTGGACTTCTTCAGTATCGGCACCAATGACCTGACGCAATACACCATGGCCATCGACCGCGGCCACCCGACACTGTCGGCCCAGGCTGACGGCCTGCACCCGTCGGTGCTGCAACTGATCGACATGACCGTACGTGCTGCGCATGCCAACGGCAAATGGGTGGGTGTATGCGGCGAACTGGCTGCAGACCCGCTGGCCGTGCCGATTCTGGTCGGCCTGGGCGTGGATGAATTGAGTGTCTCGGCGCGCAGCATTGGCGAGGTCAAGGCCTGCGTACGTGAACTGACCCTGAGCAGCGCTCAGCAACTGGCGCAAAATGCGCTGACGGCGGGCAGCGCCGCCGAAGTCCGCGCGCTTGTGGAGGCTGTGTAATGGCGAAGATTCTTACCCTGACCATGAACCCGGCGCTGGACCTGACTGTGCAGTTGGGGCAGTTGGAGCTGGGCCAGGTCAACCGCAGCACGGCGATGCTCACTCACGCCGCGGGCAAAGGCCTGAATGTGGCCCAAGTGCTGGCTGATCTGGGCCATGACCTGACCGTCGCCGGCTTTCTTGGCGTCGACAATCAGCAAGCGTTCGAAGCGTTGTTCGAGCGTCGTCAGTTCGTCGACGAGTTTGTCCGGGTGCCGGGCGAAACGCGCAGCAACATCAAGCTGGCCGAAGGCAGTGGCCGTATCACCGACCTGAATGGCCCCGGGCCACAGGTCAGTGAAGAGGCGCAGCAAGCGCTGTTCACCCGCGTCGAACAGATCGCTCAGGGTTTCGACGTGGTGGTCGTGGCAGGCAGTCTGCCGCGCGGCGTCACCCCGGAATGGCTGCAAAAACTGCTGGTGATGCTCAAGGACCTCGGTCTGAAAGTGGCGCTGGACAGCAGTGGTCTGGCCTTGCGTGCCGGTCTGAAGGCCGGGCCCTGGCTGATCAAACCCAACACCGAGGAGTTGGCTGATGCGCTCGACGCACCGATCATCTCCATCGCTGCGCAAGCCGAGGCGGCTGCGCGTTTGCAGGCGCAGGGCATCGAGCATGTGGTGATCTCTCAGGGCTCCGAAGGCGTGCACTGGTTCAGCCCGAGCGTGGCGCTGCATTCGCTGCCGCCCAAGGTCACCGTGGCCAGTACGGTCGGTGCGGGTGACTCGCTGCTGGCAGGCATGGTGCACGGCTTGATCACCGGTCAAGAGCCGCACAAGACCTTGCGCACTGCCACAGCGATTGCCGCCATGGCGGTGACCCAGATCGGTTTCGGTATCACCGATGCCGCGCAACTCAAACGGCTTGAAGGCGGCGTCACTGTACGCAGCCTTTCAGAACAATAAGAGAGGATCGTCATGAAGTTAGCCATAGTTACGGCCTGCCCGAACGGCAAGGTCAGCAGCGTACTCAGCGCACGATTGCTCGAAGCGGCGGCCCTGCGCCAGGGCTGGGAAACCAGCGTCGAAATCATCGACCCCAACAAGGCCGATCAACAGTTGTCCACCCAGGACATCGAAGCTGCCGATCTTGTTCTGGTGGTCAATACCGGTCCTGTGGACTTGAGCCGCTTTGTCGGCAAGCGCCTGTTTCAGGATTCGCCTGCGCATGCGTTGCAGGATGTCGACAGCTTTCTGCAGCGCGCCGAGCGAGAAGCCCAGGTGCATGTAGCGTCCGAAGCAGCGGCGCCTCAGGCAAGCGGTGATACGGGCGCGCAACCGCGCATCGTCGCGATCACCGCTTGTCCGACCGGCGTCGCGCACACGTTCATGGCGGCCGAAGCGATCCAGCAGGCTGCCAAACGTCTGAATTACGACCTGCAAGTCGAAACCCAAGGCTCGGTAGGTGCGCGCAACCCGCTCAGCGCCAAGGCCATCGCCGAAGCCGACGTGGTGCTGCTGGCGGCGGATATTGAGGTCAACACCGACCGCTTTGCCGGCAAGAAGATCTACCGTTGCGGCACCGGGATCGCGCTCAAGCAGTCCGAAGCGACCCTGAAAAAGGCCCTGGCGGAAGGGCAGGTGGAGTCCGATGAGGCCGCCGCCAAGTCGCCGGCCAGACAAGAGAAGGCGGGCGTCTACAAGCACCTGCTGACCGGCGTGTCGTTCATGCTGCCGATGGTCGTGGCGGGCGGGCTGTTGATCGCTCTTTCCTTCGTGTTCGGTATCACTGCGTTCAAAGAGCCGGGCACGCTGGCTGCGGCACTGATGCAGATCGGTGGGGAAGCGGCGTTCAAACTGATGGTGCCGTTGCTGGCCGGTTACATCGCCTATTCGATTGCTGACCGTCCGGGGCTGGCACCCGGCATGATCGGTGGTCTGTTGGCGAGTACGCTGGGTGCCGGGTTCATCGGCGGTATCGTTGCAGGCTTCCTGGCCGGTTACAGTGCTGCGGCGATCAACCGCTACGCACGTCTGCCGGCCAGCGTCGAAGCGCTCAAGCCGATTCTGATCATCCCGTTGCTGTCGAGCCTGTTCACCGGTCTGGTGATGATCTACGTGGTCGGCAAGCCGGTTGCCGGGATGCTCGAAGCGTTGACGCACTTCCTCGACAGCATGGGCACCACCAACGCGATCCTGTTGGGCGTGGTGCTGGGCGCAATGATGTGCGTCGACCTCGGTGGGCCGATCAACAAGGCGTCCTATGCGTTCTCGGTCGGTTTGCTGGCATCCCAGAGCTATGCGCCGATGGCCACCGCCATGGCTGCCGGTATGGTGCCGCCTATCGGTATGGGCATCGCCACGATCCTGGCTCGCCGCAAGTTCGCCCAGAGCGAGCGTGAGGCAGGCAAGGCGGCGTTCGTGCTGGGGCTGTGCTTCATCTCGGAAGGTGCCATTCCCTTCGCTGCCAAGGACCCGTTGCGGGTGATTCCGGCCAGTGTCGTGGGTGGTGCGCTGACCGGTGCGTTGTCGATGTACTTCGGCTGCAAGCTGATGGCACCGCATGGTGGCCTGTTCGTGATGCTGATCCCCAACGCGATCAACCATGCGCTGCTTTATCTGCTGGCGATCATCGCCGGCAGTGTCCTGACCGGCGTGATCTACGCGTTGATCAAGCGTCCGGAGCCCGCTGACATGGAAGTGGCGCCCGCAGCCGCCTGATGACGCAAGGCGCGGGCTGTCCCGCGCCTTCTTCCTGCTCTAGCGTTCGAGCGCCAGAGCAACCCCCTGACCACCACCGATGCACAGCGTGGCCAGGCCCTTCTTCACATCCCGCCTGATCATTTCGTGCAGCAGTGTCACCAGCACGCGGCAGCCCGACGCGCCAATCGGGTGGCCAAGGGCGATAGCGCCACCATTCACGTTGAGCTTTTGCGGATCCAGCCCCAACTCCTTGCCCACCGACAGGGACTGTGCGGCGAAGGCTTCGTTGGCTTCGATCAGGTCCAGTTCGGCCAGCGACCAGCCAGCCTTGTCCAGGCAGCGACGCGTGGCGCTGACCGGTCCGATGCCCATGATGGCCGGGTCGACACCGGCGTTGGCATAGGCGGCGATGCGCGCCAGCACCGGCAGGCCCAGTTGCTCGGCTCTGGCGGCACTCATCAGCATCACGGCGGCAGCCCCGTCGTTCAGCGATGAAGCATTGCCGGCGGTGACCGTGCCGTCCTTTTTGAAGGCGGGCTTGAGCTTGGCCAGGGTCTCGGCGGTGGTGCCGGCGCGGGGTTGTTCGTCTGTTGCAAAGGACAGCGGATCACCCTTGCGTTGCGGGATCAGGATCGGGGTGATCTCATCGACGAAGCGTCCGGCTTCAATCGCAGCCATCGCCTTCTGCTGGGACAGGGCTGCGAACTCATCCTGGGCTTCACGGCTGATGTCGTACTGCTGCGCGAGGTTCTCGGCGGTGATGCCCATGTGGTAATCATTGAATGCATCCCACAGGCCGTCAGTGATCATCGTATCGACCATGCTGGCGTGGCCCATGCGCAATCCGGTGCGTGCGCCCGGCAGCACGTAGTTGGACAGGCTCATGTTTTCCTGACCGCCGGCGATGATGATCTCGGCGTCGCCGCAACGAATCGCCTGGGTCGCCAGGTGCAGGGCCTTGAGGCCAGAGCCGCAGACCTTGTTCAGGGTCATGGCCGGTACCGAGAAGGGCAGGCCGGCCTTGATGGCTGCCTGCCGCGCAGGGTTCTGACCAGCGCCTGCGGTCAGCACCTGACCCATGATGACTTCATCGACCTGCGCGCCATCCACGCCGGTGCGGGCAAGCAGTTGACGAATGACCGCTGCGCCGAGGTCGACTGCGGCGACAGAGGCCAGTGAGCCCTGAAAACTGCCCACGGCGGTACGGGTGGCGGCGACGATAACGACGTCGTGCATGGTGCTGATCCTCATTGTTATTGAGCGCTCATGGTGGCACAGATAGGCAGGCAGGTTCCAACCGTGAACCGCCCGGTCACGGTTTGCCGAAAACCGTCATGCCTCGTTCAAACGTCCATGCGGCGTCTGGCACGTTGCGCCGATCCGTCGCGCACGGCCCAGCGCAGAATGGGCGCAGTGCTGTTGACGCCCTGGCGGATCATCCGGCGTTTGAAGGGGCTTTGCGTGACGTCGAGCATGTCGCTGGCCCAGTCTGGCAGCAGCTCGATACCGGCGCGCATCATCAACACGCCAAACGGCTTGGCCAGCCAGTTGGGTGCGGGGGCATCGAGCAGCAGGCGCATTACTTCGCGGCTGCGCGCGTCACACACCAGTTGGCCGCGAATGTCTGCCAGGTAGTCAGCAATGGCCTGACGCGAGCGCGGAACGTTGCGCGCGCCGAGTCGCTCGGCCACCAGCGCTGTTTCAGCGTAGTACGCGTCCTGAGCGGCAAGCGGCATGTCCGGGCTCAGATAGCGCACATGCGCTGCGAGGAAGCTGCTGACTTCGGCCACATGCACCCAGGTCAGCAAATCCGGATCGCTGGCGGCATACGGCCGGCCATCGGGCGCGGTGCCGACGATGTTCAGGTGAATGTTGCGGACCTTGTCGATCAGCCAGTTGGCATCGCGCGTGGAGCCATAGGTGGTGCCGGACAGAAACTGCCCGGTACGCCGCAGGCGGCCAAGCATGTCCTGACGAAAGTTGGAGTGGTCCCAGATGCCTGCCAGCGCCAGCGGGTGCAGCGCCTGCAGCATCAATGCACTGATGCCACCGACCAGCATGCTGGTGAAGTCGCCATGCACCTCCCAGCACACCGCCTGAGGGCCAAACAGACCCGGGTCGCCCTTGGGGTTCTCCAGATCCAGTTGACCCAGGGCCAGGCCGGTAAGGCTGATGACCTGGTTTTCGATGCGGGTGCGGATGAATTCCATGTCGAGCTCGGGCACCGGGGAGGGAAGTACGGCAAAGAGACTTTTGTGGTAACGGACCGTGCGACCCTTCGCTTGCTTGCGAAAGGGCCGGTACATCCGCTAAAGATGTATCACTCGAAATAAAGCTTTCGCGAACAAGTTCGCTCCTACAAAAGCCCCGTTTCCCCTACTCATCAAGACTTCCACAAGGAGAGTGTACATACGCTGAAGATGTACAGGGCTTCTGCCCGCAGGGCGTGGGAGCGAACTTGTTCGCGAAAGGGCCTGTGCAGTCGCAGAAGTTTCTGCGTCTGACATAACGCCTTCGCGAAAAAGGCGGATCGCCGCCCCGGTCGCTCCTACAAAAGCTCCGTTTCCCCTACTCATCAAAACTTCTGCGTAACGCTGAGCGCAGAGCGTGGGAACGAGAGGGACAAATCAGCCGCGGTGACGGCCGCGGAAGTAGTTGATCAGGCCTTGGGTCGATGCATCGTCAGCCGGCTCTTCGGTGCCGCCGGTCAGGCGCTGGTACACCGCCTTGCCCATTTCCTTGCCCAGCTCCACACCCCATTGGTCGAAGGCGTTGGTGCCCCAGATCACGCTCTGTACAAACACCTTGTGTTCATACATGGCCACCAGCGCGCCAAGACGACGCGGGCTGATGCGCTCGACCACCAGCGTGTTGCTCGGACGGTTGCCAGGGATGACCTTGTGCGGTGCCAGCTTCTGCACCTCTTGCTCGTCCATACCCTTCTCGCGCAGCTCGGCTTCGGCTTCTGCGCGGGTCTTGCCCATCATCAGTGCCTGGCTCTGCGACAGGCAGTTGGCGTACAGCCACTGGTGATGGTCGGCAACCGGGTTGAAGCTGACGATCGGCACAATGAAGTCGGCCGGAATCATTTGCGTGCCTTGGTGCAGCAACTGGTGGTAAGCGTGCTGACCATTGGCACCCACGCCGCCCCAGATCACCGGTCCGGTGTCGGTCGACGTCGGCGTACCGTCCTGACGGACGCTCTTGCCGTTGGATTCCATGTCCAGCTGTTGCAAGTGCTTGGTGATGTTACGCAGGTAGTGATCGTACGGCAGGATCGCGTGGCTTTGTGCGCCCCAGAAATTGCCATACCAGACGCCCAGCAAGCCCAGCAACACCGGCATGTTCTGCTCGAACGGCGCGCTCTGGAAATGCTGGTCCATGGTGTAGGCACCGGACAGCAGTTCCTTGAAGTTGGACATGCCGATGGCCAGCGCGATAGGCAGACCGATGGCCGACCACAGCGAATAGCGACCGCCGACCCAGTCCCACATCGGGAAGATGTTTTCTTCACGGATGCCGAATGCCACGGCCGCTGCGTTATTGCTGGACACCGCGATGAAGTGGCGATGCAGTTCGACTTCCGAGCCGCCCTGCGCCAGGTACCAGGCACGTGCGGCCTGTGCGTTTTTCAGGGTTTCCAGCGTGTTGAAGGATTTCGACGAGACGATGAACAGCGTGGTCTCGGCACGAATCTTCATCGACAGCTCATGGAACTCGCTGCCGTCGATGTTGGCCAGGTAATGGCAGCGGACACCTTTGTGCGCGTAGGCCACCAGCGCTTCGGAGACCAGCTCCGGGCCGAGGAACGAGCCGCCGATGCCGATGTTCACCACGTCGGTGATCGGTTTTTCGGTGTAACCGCGCCACAGGCCGTCATGGATGCGGCCGACCAGTTCGGTCATCTGATTGAGTACGCGGTGTACGTCCGGCATCACATCGACGCCGTTGACTTTCAATTTGTCGCCGACCGGGCGTCGCAGAGCGGTGTGCAGGGCAGGGCGGCCTTCGGATGAGTTGACCAGCTCGCCGTCATACTGAGCCTTGATCGCATCCTTGAGGCCCACTTCGCCCGCCAGGCTGACCAACAGGTCGCGGGTCTCGGTGGTGATCAGGTTTTTGGAGTAATCGAGAAACAGGCCAGCGCTGCTGAGAGTGAATTGGCTGAAGCGCTGCGGGTCGGTGTTGAACGCTTCGCGCATGCTGAAGTTCTGCATGGCCTGGCGGTGTTTGTTCAACGCTTGCCAGGCGGGCAGAGCGGTCACATCGGAAGGAGTGCGGTAGTACGCCATCGCTGCGGGTTTCCTTTAACTGGTTCTGTCTTTGGATATTCTTGGAGCGAGGTCGCAAGCTTTCTCACGGGCTACACATCGCAGACTACCCTTCGCGTACCTGTTTGTCTGCGCCTCGCCTTACATGACCCCGGTACTTTTTCGCACACAGGCAACCGGGGTTTTGTCTCGAATACTGCCGGTTGTGGTTCAGGCAACCTGTACCGGTATGGCATTACCGGTGTGTCTTAGTTCATTGCCAGCGCACATCCGGTCAGCTTCTGGTCAGGTGCAGGTTGTCGATCAAGCGGGTTTTGCCCAGGAATGCCGCTGCGAGGATGACCACGTTGCGATTGTCGGCAGTCGTCGCACGCAGGCTGGTGGCATCGCGTATCTCCAGGTAGTCGATACGAAAACCGGCAGCCTCCAGTTGCTGCTTCTTGCTTGCCAGCAGCGCGTCGAAATCCTGCTCGCCGGCCTTGATCGCGTCGGCGATCTGGCGGATCGCCTGATACAGCGCGGGTGCAGCGGCGCGCTGATCTTCGCTCAGATAACCGTTGCGCGAGGACAGCGCCAGGCCGTCGTCGGCACGTACCGTCGGTTCGCCGATGATCTGGATCGGCATGTTCAGATCACGGACCATGGCCCGGATCACGGCCAGTTGCTGGAAGTCTTTCTCACCAAAGATCGCCAGGTCAGGCTGCACCATGTTGAACAGCTTGCTGACCACGGTGGCGACACCTTCGAAATGGCCGGGACGGCTGGCGCCACACAGGCCTTGCGACAGGTGCGGCACGCTGACCAGTGTCTGGTCGGCCATGCCGTGCGGGTAGATTTCTTCGACGCTTGGGGTGAACAGCAGGTTGCAACCGGCCTGCAGGAGTTTTTCCTGATCGGCAGCCAGCGTGCGAGGGTAGGTGGCCAGGTCTTCGTTGGGGCCGAACTGCAGCGGATTGACGAAAATAGTGGCGACCACGAAATCGGCACGCTGCGCCGCCTTGGTGACCAGCGCGGCGTGGCCGCTGTGCAGGTTGCCCATCGTCGGGGTCAGCGCGATCCGCTTGCCTTCGCTGCGTGCCCGCGCAACAGCGGCGCGCAGGTCCTGTACGGTTTTTACTGTGTTCATGCCGAGAATCCGTGTTCAGTGGCCGGAAAGCTGACGTCTTTGACTGCGGCCACGTAGGCCCGGATAGCCGACTGTATATCGGGTTGTCCGGTCATGAAGTTTTTCACGAACTTGGGCACGCGCCCGGTGATGGACAGGCCGAGCATGTCGTGCAGCACCAGGACCTGACCATCAGTGGCGCTACCGGCGCCAATGCCGATGACCGGGACCTTCACCGCCTGGGTGATTTCCTCGGCGAGTTCGCTGGGCACGCACTCCAGCAGGATCATCGCTGCGCCCGCCTGTTCCAGTGCGATGGCATCGGCGCGCATCTGCCGCGCCTGCGCTTCCAGCCGGCCCTGAACCTTGTAGCCGCCCAGCACGTTGACGGCCTGTGGGGTCAGGCCCATGTGCGCGCACACCGGAATGCCGCGCTCGGCCAGCAAACGGATCGACTCGGCCAGCCAGGCAGCGCCTTCGACCTTGATCATGTGTGCGCCCGCCTGCATCAGCGTCGCGCTGTTGATCAGTGTCTGCTCCAGCGTCGCGTTGGCCATGAACGGCAGGTCGGCGAGAATCATCGCACCCTGGTTGCCGCGTTTCACACAGGCAACGTGGTACGCCGTTTCAGCCGTGGTAACAGGCAGGGTGCTGTCGTGACCCTGCAGGACCATGCCCAGTGAGTCGCCTATCAGCAGCACTTCGACACCCTCTTGGGAGGCTGTGTGGGCGAAGGTTGCGTCGTAGCAGGTCAGCATGGTGATTTTCTCACCCTTCTGCTTCATGGCCAGCAGCGACGTAACGGTTATGTTCGGCATGTAAAGTCCTCCATCAGGCGCTGTGAAGACGGGTGCTCAGCGCGTGAGAGTCATCCTGGAAAAGCAGGCACACCGTCGTGTCGCGGTGTTTTGCAAAGGCCTGTTTCGCGCCCGTTCGCCTGTGGTGTGGCGGCGGGAGGCCTATCTTCGTGAGGAGGGGGCGTGAAGTCAATTGAAGGTGTTACCTGTGCGTCGGAGCGGTTACACCGGCGCGGTGACAGACAGGCTTCATGCCTCGGCGGGCAGACGCTCAAGACCTGTGAACGGGCATTCATCGAGCAGACGATTCAGCGGGCGGCCGTCGGCCAGTGTCAGCCCCGGAGCCAGCTCTGCCAGCGGGTACAGCACGAAGGCCCTGGCCTGCATGTGGTAATGCGGCACCTTGAGGCGTGGCTCGTCGATCAGACGGTCGCCAAACAGCAGGATATCGAGGTCCAGCGTGCGCGGCCCCCAGCGTTCGTGGCGTTCGCGGCCCTGATCCAGCTCGATGGCCTGTAGCGCATCAAGCAGCGTCAGGGGCGCCAGAGCGGTGTCGATTGCCGCAACGGCATTGGTGAAGCGCGGTTGGCCGGGCAGTAGCGAGTCGCTGATATAGAAGGACGACACACCGCTCAACTGACAATCGGGCAATTGCGCAATGGCCTTGAGGGCGCTGCGCAATTGCTCGGCCGGGTCAGCCAGGTTGCTGCCCAGACCGATATACACGCGTTCAATGGCCAACAGCGGTTCATTCACCGCTTTGCGCCTCGCCCGTGGTGCGCTTGCGTTTGGCGCCGCTGTTACGACGACGCTTGCGCGGGGCTGTGCCCGCCGCTTCAGGCTTGTTGCTCAGGTCGCGAATCATGTCGCGGCGTTCGCTGTCGTTGCAGTCCTGATAATCGGTCCACCACTGGCCCAGACCGTCGGTCTGCTCGCCCGCGGTTTCACGCAACAGCAGGAAGTCGTAGCCCGCACGGAACCTCGAGTTGTCGAGCAGCAGGTCGGCGCGTTTGCCCGAACGGCGCGGCAGGCGCTCCTGCATGTCCCAGATCTCGCGGATCGGCAGCGTGAAGCGCTTGGGAATCGCGATGCGCTGGCACTGCTCGATGATCAGTTCGTGAGCGGCTTCCTGCATCGCTGCGATCGGTGGCATGCCGCGTTCCTGGGCGCGCAGCACCTTGGCCGGCAGCGCAGGCCAGAGCAGGGCAGCGAACAGGAACGCCGGTGTGACCGGTTTGTTCTGCTTGATGCGCAGGTCGGTATTGATCAACGCATTGCTGATCAGCGTATGGGTGTAGGTCGGGTTGTATTCCAGGGCCTTGGAGCTGGCCGGGAACAACGGTTCGAACAGTTCCAGGTCCACCAGCATTTCAAAAGTGGGGGCGGCGTGTCCGGAGAGGAACAGTTTGAGCACTTCCTCGAACAGGCGTGCCGACGGAATGTCACGCAGCATCGGCGCCAGTGCGCGGATCGGTTGGGCGCTGTGCTTCTCGATGCCGAAGTCCAGCTTGGCCGCGAAACGCACGGCACGCAGCATGCGCACCGGGTCTTCTTTATAACGCTGCTCCGGATCGCCGATCAGGCGGATCAGGCGATTGCGGATGTCATGCACGCCGTTGGCGTAATCCAGAACGCGCTCGCTGACCGGGTCGTAGTAAAGCGCGTTGATCGTGAAGTCACGACGCTGGGCGTCTTCTTCAAGCGTGCCGTACACGTTGTCACGCAGGATGCGTCCGCTTTCATTGCGCGAGGACTGGTTGCTGTCCTCTTCTTCGTCATCCTGAGGATGATTGGCGCGGAACGTCGCCACTTCGATGATTTCGCGACCGAAATGGATGTGCACCAGTTTGAACCGGCGGCCGATGATCCGCGCGTTGCGGAATTCGGCACGCACCTGTTCTGGCGTGGCGCTGGTGGCGACGTCGAAATCCTTGGGCGTGATATTGAGCATCATGTCGCGTACACAGCCGCCGACCAGATAGGCCTGGTAGCCGGCATTCTGCAAGCGCTCGACAATATTCACGGCATAGCGGCTGAACTGACTGCGTTGCAGCGAATGTTGGCTGCTGTTGAGCACTTCAGGCGTGGTGCGCGTATGTTGCTGCGGTTTGCGCAGTGGGGAACGAAATGACTGGAACAACTTCTTCAGCATGGGATGCACTGTTTGAAGGAATATTCGGCCAAAAACGTGGAATGACCGCATGATGGGCGGGGATTCTAGCATTTAGTCGAGTGATGGTGTAGGAAGCTGTCGCGGAAGGGTAAACGATGGCGCGGATCAAGGCGGGGAAGCTACTGGGGGAGCCGAAGCTCCCCCAAAGTGTGTGCTCTTTATTATTGTTTTCTGCCTGGGCTTCTTGTTTTTGTTGAGTGCCCATTCACGAGACTTGCGTCTGTGAAACCTCCCAGTCGGGAGTCAAGAGCAAACGGATTGCTTTGGTCGCTGCGTTGCAATGATCATTCGATCCAACCAGTTCAGGCGCTACCTAAGGGTAGTTTTTGTTGTTCTCGGCCTGGTTGCGGGGCAAGCCCCAAATACAACTCCTCTCCAAAAGAATCAGTTAGCTGCGCCTCCGCCGTGTTGTTCTTGTTATGCGTGAGTCGATTCGTATTGTTTTTATTGTGGGTGTCGTACTGCTTGTTGTTCTTCTTGTACTAAGCATATAGCAGAAGCTGTGCCAACTTTTGCCAAGCCCCGTAAACCGGGGCTTGGCGGGCAGCAGGGCGTTTTTGCGCACACAAAAAAGCCGGGCCTGCGTTACCGTAAGACCCGGCTTTTGTTACGTGAAACGCTTGAGGTAACAGTTTGTCCCCGCCCTGCGCACCGCGTGCCAGAGCCTTGGGCTGATTTTATGTCTCGCTGGCCACGCCCTTGCGCCGCGGGATACCCAGACGCTGACGGCGTTCCCACAGGCATTTGCGACTGACGCCCAGTTTGCGCGCCAGCTCGGTTTCAGTCATGTGGTCCTGATGCTCCAGAACGAAGTGCTGAAAATAGTCTTCGAGCGACAGGTCTTCGGCGGGCTCGTTGCCCGACGAGCCGGAAGAGCCCGGTAACGGCGCCATGCCCATGTACTCGTCGTCATCCAGACCGTCGAGCTCGATGTCGATACCCAGCAGGTCAGCGGTGATTTCCGGGTTCTCGCAGAGAATCACCGCGCGCTCCACTGCGTTTTCCAGCTCGCGTACGTTACCCGGCCAGCTGTAATGGCGGATCGCTTGTTCGGCGTCGTGTGCAAATTTGAGGTCGTCGCGTCCGACCTTGCTGCTTTGACGGACCAGGAACGCACGGGCTATTTCCAGGATGTCGTTGCCACGTTCGCGCAACGCCGGGAGTTTCAGGGCGATGACGTGCAGGCGATAGAACAGGTCTTCACGAAACTCGCCATTTTTAGCCAGTGTTTTCAGGTCCCGGTGGGTCGCGGCGATCAGGCGCACGTCGACCTTTTGCGATTGCACCGAGCCGACGCGACGAATCTCGCCTTCCTGCAACACGCGCAGCAGGCGAGCCTGGGCTTCCAGCGGCAGTTCGCCGATCTCATCGAGAAACAGCGTGCCACCGTCAGCGGCCTCGACCAGACCTGCACGGCCTGCGCTGGCTCCGGTGAACGCGCCTTTCTCGTGACCGAACAGTTCGGACTCGATCAGCGATTCTGGAATGGCCGCACAGTTGACGGAAATCATCGGTGCCTTGGCGCGGCGTGAGAGGTTGTGCAGGGCGCGGGCGACCAGTTCCTTACCAGTGCCTGACTCCCCTTGAATCAGGACATTGGAATCCGTCGGGGCCACTTTGCGGATCTTGCTGTAGAGATCCAGCATGGGCGGGCATGAGCCGATGATGCCGATTTCGCCGTTATGGTTCTGAGCCGGGCTTTTTTCAGCACTGCTGGTCCTCGCGGTGGCGCTGCGTTCGTCCTGAAGGTGCTTGACCGTCTGCCGATCACGCAGGATCCGCGAGACCGCCTGGAGCATTTCATCGTGATCGAAGGGTTTGGCGATGTAGTCCACCGCGCCCATCTTCATCGAATCGACTGCCGAGCGCAGGCTCGCGTAACTGGTCATGATCAGCACCGGTTTGCCTTCGCCGAGCTTGATCAGCTCGGTGCCGGGTGCGCCGGGCAGGCGCAGGTCGCTGACGATCAGATCGAACGACGGGATGCTGAAGCGTTCCTGAGCCTCTTGAACGGAGCCGGCTTCACTGACTTCATACTGGTTGCGTTCAAGCAGGCGACGCAGGGCTGAGCGGATAATCGTTTCGTCTTCGACGATCAAAATATGCGGCATTGATTCAGTTCTCTCGACGGTCTCAGTTCGCGGTGGACGTCGCGTCGACATGGCGTGGCAAGGTCACCCGAATACGGGTTCCACGCTGCTGCTCGGGATCGGCCGGGCTGTCGATGGTGATTTGTCCATAATGCTCTTCAACGATGGAATAGACCAGCGCCAGGCCAAGTCCGGTTCCCTCGCCAGGATCCTTGGTGGTGAAGAACGGCTCGAACAATCGGTCCATGATTGCCTTTGAAATCCCACTGCCTTCGTCTTCGACGATCAAGTCCACAGTGTGCTCGGATACTTCGCTTCTGACCCTGACTGCACTGCCTGCCGGGGAGGCATCACGGGCGTTGGAGAGCAGATTGATCAACACCTGCGCCAGCCGCTGCGAATCGCCGACAGCCCAATGCTCGGGGTTGCACAGGTTGTAGAAGTGTACTTCGAAATTGCGCCGGTTCAGCGCCAGCAGACCAATAGCATCCTGGGCCACCACGGCCAGACAAACGGCTTCGTCGCTATGCTGATGAGCGCCCGCGTGGGCAAAGCTCATCAATGACTGGACGATGCGCGATACGCGTTTGGTCTGTTCGAGAATCTGGCTGCTGATTTCCTTGAGTTCGCCGTCTTCTTCGCGTTCTTCGCGCAGGTTCTGGGCGAGACAGGCAATACCGGTGATCGGATTGCCGATCTCGTGCGCTACACCGGCGGCCAGTCGGCCAATACTTGCCAAGCGTTCCGAATGCACCAGCTTGTCTTCGAGCATCTGCGTGTCGGTCAGGTCTTCGACCAGCACCACCAGCCCGCTGTTGCCTGGCGCCAGAGGCTCGTTGATGGCTGCCTTGTGCAGGTTGAGCCAGCGTGTCTGGCCGTCCAGACCGAGCTTCTGCTTGTGCAAATGCTCATCGGGCAGGCTGGTAAAACCGGTCAGCAGGCCCTTCCACGGCTCGGCAATGGTTTCCAGTCGCGAGCCGACCACACGCTGCGCGACGATGCCGGTCAATTCTTCCATGGCCCTGTTCCACATCAGGATCTCCTGATCTTCGGCCAGCGAGCAGACGCCCATCGGCAGTTCTTGAAGGGTCTGGCGGTGGTAACGACGCAGGGCATCGAGTTCGGCGGCAAGGCCGGTGAGGCGCGAATGGTAGTCCTCAAGCCGGCTTTCAATGAAATGTATGTCTTCGGTGACGTATTTTTCGCTGCCCGATTTGTACGGCAGAAAGGTTTCCACCATGTCCTGGGCAACGCTCGGCCCCATCAGCCCGGACAGGTTGGCCTCGATGCGGTCGCGCAGGCGGCGCAGGGCATAAGGGCGGCGCTCGTCGAAGGGCAGGTAGAGATCGCGCAGTGCTTGCTCGACCTCTTTCTGTGCGGCTTTCGCGCCCAGTGGTTTGGCCAGTTGGGTAGCGAACTCCTGCGGCGACACAGCATGCAGTTCACGGCGCTGTGGGCGACGCACGTTGTCGACTGCGCAGGCCTCGGCGGCCCCGGCTTCTTCAGGGCTGGCATTGGTGAACAGCGAGATCAGGGTGAACAGCAAGACGTTTGCGGCCAGCGAGGCGATGGCTGCCATGTGCCAGCTGGTGTCGTCCAGCACATAGATCATGTTCAGCCAGGGAATATAGAAGCCCTGCAGGTTGCCGATCAGCGGCAACAGCATGCTGACTGCCCAGACCGAAATGCCGGCCAGCAGCCCGGCGATGAAGCCGCGTCGGTTGGCGGTCGGCCAGTACAGTACCGACAGCACGCCCGGCAGGAATTGCAGGGTCGCAACGAAGGCGACGATGCCCAGATTGGCCAGGTCCTGCTGAGCGCCGAGCATCAGGTAGAAGCCGTAACCCAGCGCGATGATCGCCACGATCAGTCCGCGTCGTGTCCACTTCAGCCAGCGATAGATATTGCCCTCGGCGGGTGGCTGATACAGCGGCAGCACCAGGTGATTGAGTGCCATGCCGGACAACGCCAGCGTGGTGACGATGATCAGCCCGCTAGCCGCCGACAGCCCGCCTATATAGGCGAGCAGGGCCAGAGACTTGCTATTGGCGGCGATGCCGATGCCGAGCGTGAAATATTCCGGGCTGGTGGTGGCGCCGAGCTTGAGCCCGGCCCAGAGGATCAGCGGCACTGCGAGGCTGATCAACAGCAGAAACAGCGGCAGACCCCAGCTGGCGCTGACCAGCGAGCGCGGGTTGAGGTTTTCCGTAAAGGTCATGTGATACATGTGCGGCATGACGATGGCCGAGGCGAAGAACACCAGCAGCAGCGTGCGCCACGGGCCTTCCTGCAAAGGCGTGTGCAGCGAGGCGAGGGCGGTCTGGTTCTGCAGCAGCCACAGTTCCAGTTGTTGCGGGCCGTCGAACACGCCATACAAGGCATACAGCCCGACGCCGCCTAGGGCGATCAGCTTGATCAGCGATTCAAAGGCGATGGCGAACACCAGGCCCTCGTGTTTCTCACGGGTCGCGATGTGCCGTGAGCCGAAGAAAATCGTGAACAGGGTGATCAGCGCGCAGAATGCCACCGCGACCCGATCCTGCACCGGCTCGCGGGTCAGAATGCCGATGGAGTCGGCGACCGCCTGAATCTGCAAAGCCAGCAGCGGCAGCACGCCGATCAGCATGAATACAGTGGTCAGCGCGCCGGCCCAGGTGCTGCGAAAACGGAAGGCGAACAGATCGGCCAGTGATGACAGCTGGTAGGTGCGGGTAATTCTGAGGATCGGGTAAAGCAGCACCGGCGCGAGGAGGAAGGCCCCGGACACCCCCAGATAACTGGACAGAAAGCCGTAGCCATACTGATAGGCCAGACCAACCGTGCCATAAAACGCCCAGGCGCTGGCGTAGACGCCCAGTGACAGGGTGTAGGTCAGCGGATGACGAATGATCCAGCGCGGAATCAGGCCATGTTCGCTGACCCAGGCTACGCCGAACAGCACCAACAGGTAGGCGGCGCTGACCAGCAGCATCTGCGTCAGACTAAAGCTCATCGGCATCTCGCTGGCTCTGCAGAATGAACGTCACCACAATCAGGATCAGCCACAACATGTAGGGCCGATACCAGGCACCGGTGGCATCGATCCACCAGTCCATGATGGCTGGAGAGAACAGATAAATGCCGACCACCAGAAGCAAAACCAACCGGTATATGTACATCTGGTCTCCCTGCGCTGGTAGATGAGGAGCGGCATGTTAACGGATGCCGGATAACCTGCAAGTATCCTTGCGTCGCAGTTTGCGGCGACCGCTCTGGATCAGTCTATCCGGGCTTCCTCAATATTGCGCAGTCGGGGTATCAGGTCAGCGTTCCAGTGACGTATGCCCCAGGCGAGCACTTCCTGCGCGGTGCCATCGGTCATGTGCGCATCGAGCGGCTGCCCCAATGCGCGCAAGGCCCGAAGCAGCAGCGGCGTCGCCTGATCGGCCGGCAGTGGTGGGGAGCGATAGGACTTGCCCAGCTTGTGACCATCGGGTTGGGTGATCAACGGTACATGCAGGTAGCGCGGTTGGGGCAGGCCCAGCAGTTCCTGCAGGTACAGCTGGCGGGGTGTCGAGTCGAGCAGGTCGGCACCGCGAACGATATCGGTGACACCTTGCCAGGCGTCGTCAATGACCACGGCCAGTTGATAGGCATATAGCCCATCGCGCCGGCGGATTACAAAGTCACCGCTTTCGCGGCCCAGGTGCATTTTGAAGGTGCCCTGAACCCGGTCTTCGAAGCGATATTCCAGCTCCGGAACGCGAATGCGGATTGCGGCGTTGTCCGGCGAATGCCCGGCATTTCGGCAGAAACCCGGATAGACACCCTGAAAGTCTTCGAGCTGTTTACGCGAGCAGGTGCAGGCGTAGGCCAGGCCGTGATTGAACCAGCGCTGGAGGATCTCGGCATAGGCGTCATGGCGCTCGCTTTGCCGGACTATCTGGCCGTCCCATTCAAAACCGTAGCGCTCGAGCGTTTCGAGAATCCCCGCCTGTGCGCCGGCCACTTCACGCGGCGGGTCGAGATCTTCCATGCGCAACAGCCACTGACCGTCTGCCGCGCGCGCATCGAGATAGGAGGCGAGGGCTGCGACCAGCGAGCCAAAATGCAGGTAACCACTGGGAGTCGGCGCAAAGCGCCCGATATAGGCCGGTTTTTTCATGGGCGGGATGTTACGGGTGACGGGCTTGGGCGGGCAAGTGGAACGCAGTGGGGGGTTATGCAGAGTCTTGTGCCAATGCTCCGCGTTGGCATGCAGTTCGTGGCGCTCTGCGTTACACAGCAGTTTTTCTTCGTCAGGTAAATTGGGGTTCGACTCAAGTCACCTTTTCGCCCCTCGGCGAGTTACTTTGATGGGGCCAAAGTAACCAAACCCCCTGGCTCCGTTTCCGGCCCG
>NZ_WIBD01000038.1:54312-71393 GCF_009495975.1 Pseudomonas sp. SZ57
CGTCGCAATTTGCGTCGTCAGTGCCATCGCGATCAAAGAGCGCTTGTGTGGCAGTCGCTATGGGCAGGACATGATGTTGCGTCGAATCGGATTCAGTTGGACTCTCAGGCACAAAAAAAGACGCCGAAGCGTCTTTTCAGTCAAAGGCGGCCCCAGGTCATTTACCGACCTGTTTTTCCTTGATTTCTGCAAGGGTCTTGCAGTCGACGCACTGGTCTGCAGTCGGGCGAGCTTCAAGACGGCGGATGCCGATCTCTACGCCGCAGGATTCGCACCAGCCATATTCCTCGTCCTTGATCAGTTGCAGCGTCTTGTCGATCTTCTTGATCAACTTGCGTTCGCGATCGCGGGCACGAAGTTCAAGGCTGAACTCTTCTTCCTGGCTGGCACGGTCGGCCGGGTCAGGGAAGTTGGCAGCTTCGTCCTTCATATGGTCTACCGTTCGGTCGACCTCTTGCATCAAGTCCTGCTTCCACTTGTTCAGGATCTTGGTGAAGTGCGCGCGCATCGGCTCGCCCATGTACTCTTCACCCTTCGTTTGCACGTAGGGCTCAAAGCCGCTGATTAGATGGTTCTGTTGCTTTTCTGGGGTGGGCATGTCTGGACCGCCTCTCACTCTTCTAATCTATTGCGCAGGATTGTTCCATCACCGACACCCGTCGGCCCTGCAGCTGCAAGCGGGCGAACTTACCAGATCAAATCGGAGTGCGCTACTCCCGGTTGTCGAGCATGACGACGCCGTCTTCTTATGGAGATGGCCATTTCGCATCCGACCTTCATCTAAATGAACTCTAGTCGCTGCGCACCGTCGTAGCTTTCTTTTATTCGGCACTCGGGGCCGGGTTTTTCAGCCTGCAAGCGTACCGTCGGGCGGGTGCTTGGGTAGAATCATGGCGCGCCGTGATGACAATCATGTTTTAACACCCTGCTCCTAAAGGAATATCCATGAGCCAGTCTTACAGTGCGCGCAGTCGCGCCATAGAACCTTTTCATGTCATGGCGCTGCTGGCGCGTGCCAATGAATTGCAGGCGGCGGGTCATGATGTGATTCACCTTGAAATCGGCGAGCCCGATTTCACCACTGCAGAGCCCATCATTAAGGCTGGCCAGGCGGCACTGGCAGATGGCAAGACGCGCTACACCGCCGCGCGCGGTCTGCCGCAGCTGCGTGAGGCCATTGCCGGTTTTTACGCTCAGCGTTACGGCGTCGACATTGATCCTCAGCGTATTCTGGTCACGCCGGGCGGTTCAGGCGCGTTGTTGCTGACCAGCAGTCTGCTGGTCGATCCCGGCAAGCACTGGTTGCTGGCCGACCCTGGCTACCCGTGCAATCGACACTTTTTGCGGTTGATAGAGGGCGAGGCGCAACTGGTGCCGGTAGGTGCGCAGGAGCGTTATCAACTGACCCCCGAGCTGGTGGCCACGCACTGGAACCAGAACAGTGTCGGCGCGCTGGTGGCATCGCCCGCCAACCCGACCGGCACTTTATTGAGTCGTGACGAACTGGCAGCCTTGTCTCAGGCATTGAAAGCCCGCAATGGCCATTTGGTGGTGGACGAGATCTATCACGGCCTGACCTACGGTGTGGACGCCAGCAGTGTGCTGGAAGTGGATAACGACGCTTTCGTCCTCAATAGCTTTTCAAAGTATTTCGGCATGACAGGGTGGCGTCTGGGCTGGCTGGTCGCGCCAGAGGATGCGGTGGCCGATCTGGAAAAGCTGGCCCAGAACCTCTACATCAGCGCGCCGAGCATGGCACAACATGCTGCGCTCGCCTGCTTTGAGCCGCAGACACTGGCCATACTCGAGCAACGGCGCGCCGAGTTCGGCCGCCGCCGGGACTTTCTGCTGCCAGCGCTGCGCGAACTGGGGTTCGGTATTGCCGTCGAGCCGGAAGGGGCCTTTTATTTATATGCCGATATCTCCGCGTTCGGCGGCGATGCCTTCGCCTTTTGCCGGCACTTTCTGGAAACCGAGCACGTCGCCTTTACACCGGGGCTGGACTTTGGCCGTTTCCAGGCCGGGCACCACGTGCGCTTTGCCTATACGCAAAGCCTGCCGCGCCTTGAACAGGCGGTCGAGCGAATCGCTCGCGGCTTGCGTAGCTGGGGCGTCTGATGCGTTTTTCTCCGCAGCTTGAGCAGGGGCGTCTGCTGGTGCGTTACAAGCGTTTTCTCGCTGATATCGAAACCGATAGCGGTGAGTTGCTGACCATTCACTGCCCTAACACCGGTTCGATGCTCAACTGCATGATGCCCGGCGGGCGCGTGTGGTTCAGTCGCTCGAATGACCCCAAGCGCAAACTGCCGGGCACTTGGGAAATCAGCGAAACCCCGCAGGGTCGCCTGGCCTGTATCAATACCGGACGGGCCAATACGCTGGTTGAAGAGGCCTTGCGCGCCGGGGTCATCAGCGAACTGACGGGTTTCACGGCGCTCAAGCGTGAGGTGGCCTACGGACAGGAAAAAAGCCGTGTGGACTTTCGTCTGGAGTACCCGGATGGCTACCTGTACCTGGAAGTGAAAAGTGTCACTTTGGGTTTCGACGGTTCCAGCGTGGCGGCATTCCCTGATGCGGTGACCCAGCGTGGCGCGCGTCATCTGCGCGAACTGGCGACGCTGGCGCGCGAAGGCGTACGCGCCGTGCTGTTGTATTGCGTCAATCTCACCGGTATCGACGCTGTGCGGCCTGCGCAGGAGATTGATCCTGCCTACGCGGCGGCGTTGTGTGAAGCCATTGATGCCGGTGTGCAAATTCTCGCCTACGGTGCGCAACTGACGTCGGAGGAGATTTTTATCGACCGGCGCCTGCAGGTGCACGGCCTGGATTGAGGCATCTGGCTACAGGCGGTTCAGACTCCGTCATGCCTCCAGATGCAGCGACACCCAGATGCCCTCGGCGTCTTCACGGCTTTTGATGACGGTCAAGGACTGGCCTTCGCAAGGCCCGGCAACGCATTCGCCATTCTCGATCAGAAACAACGCCCCATGCGTAGCGCACTGGATCAGGCTTGCACTGCTGTCCAGAAATTGATCGGGTTGCCATTCCAGCGGAACACCGCGATGCGGGCAGCGGTTTTTGTAGACGAACACCTCGCCCTGGCGGCGCACGGCGAACAGCGCATGTTCGCCCAGCGCGAAGCCTTTGCTGTGGGCTTCGGGCAGGTGGCTTGAAGTGCAAAGGAATATCAAGAAGCCTCCATTGGCCAGTTCTTCGGGGATGGTTTCAGGGTGCCAGTTTTCCGGGGCGGTGCCTGATCGGACAAGTCTGGCATTTTCTTCGGATTGATGCGCTGCGTTACGTTGAAGTCATTACAGGCTGCGTCGGTTCTTTCCTGTCTTTTTGTAGCCTTCGTCTCTAAGCACGTCACTCGTGCCTGTAAGCGTGGCAGCCGTATATCGTCCGCTCATGTCTTGCAGAGCGGAAACACTATGAAAGAGATGACAGCAGATGATGAGCGACTGGCGCGTCAGGTCATCGGGTTGCTTGAGCTGTTCGCCCTCAATACAGACGACACGGAGCAGCGCATTGTCGGCATCTGTCGGCGTGCCTGTACGCCTGTGGGACCGGTTGCAGCGGTCAGCGTCCAGCAACGTTTCGTGTGTCTGGCGCGCACCACGCTGGATCGCCTAAAGGCTCGTCATATCAAGGTCGTCGCGGTGGTCAATTTCCCTCATGGCAGCAGCAATGTTCAGTCAGTCATCGCCCAGGTACGCGCTGCGCTGATGGCTGGCGCGGATGAGATCGACGTCGTGTATCCCTTTCGCGCGCTGCTCGGCGGAGATCGGCAGCCCGGCCTGGCGATGATCTCGGCGTGTTCGGCATTGTGTGCGGGGCAGGTCAGGCTTACCGCGACCCTTGAAACCGGTGACTTGCGCGACTCGCAAATGATCCTCGATGCGTGCCGCGATGCGATTGTTTCGGGCGCTGACTTCATCAAGACCAGCACGGGCAAGGCCGCCACGCATGTCACGCCGCAGGCTGCACGGATCATGCTGGAGTCAATTGCGGACGTAGGCGGGCAAGTGGGGCTCAAGGTTGCAGGCGGGATCCGTACGTTCGACGAGGCGCGTGTTTACATGGCGCTCGTCCGCGCGCGATTTGGTCTGCAATGGATCAACGCCGGGCGTTTACGGTTGGGAGGATCGAGCTTGCTGGACGACTTGCTGGCAAGGCTCGGCCTGCTCGAGTCGCATGGTGGTGGCGATGGCTTTTGAATGATCGGCAGCGTTGCGCCAGGCAAAAAAAGACCCGGCAAAGAGCCGGGTCAAAAACCGTGATTAGCCTGATGAGGAGATAATCTGAAAGTCCGAACCAAGGTCTTTCAGGCTACCGTCCAGTCTCGCGACCGGATGTGATAATCATAACGATTCTCATTTGTAAGTCAACATTTCTTTTGGTGGCCCGGACGCCGGTGCCTGCGCCTGATTCGGCACGCATATTTGAGGGCTAAAAAGTGCTGAGTACAGCAAAGACCGGGTTGCGCATGCAAGAGAAGGGGGGCATGAAAAGAGTGCGACACATCGCCAGCCCGCTATGCATCGCGCATGCAGGCTGCAACGTTTTTGCGGTATCAGTGGGTACGGTAGCGCAGGCGCGTGCCGAAGTTCACCGACATCAGAATCTCGTCGGCTGACAGTTCAGCCGGAAAGAACACCCCTGAAATCTGTGCGTGAGCGATGCTCGCACCTTCCATCGGCGTATTGCGCAGGTCCAGACCACGAAGGTCGGCGGAGCGAAAGTAGGCGTCGGTGAAGTCGATATTGGCGGTGTCCAGCGCGCGCAGGTCCAGCCCCCTGAAGTCGCCCCCGACCATGTCGATGGTGCCAGTGCGTGGTTTCTCTTGATTGAAACCTTCGACGTCATCTTTGCGCAGCAGCATATAAAGCGGTGAGTCGATCTGTTTGGGGTGGCTCATGATGGCCTCCGACATGTCATTGCGTTGGAATTATGGCGCCAGTATATCGCCATCACTGTAAGGCCGTGAAGCATTAACCGCTCAACGGCCATGTGTCTCTTTACAGGCCCGGCAGGCGCTGACGCAGGTTGTCGATAAGGCTGTCCAGGTCGCTGCTGACGTTGGTTGCAACCTTCTTGCTGCGCAGGATTTCGTCGGCGCCGAGCGGCTCGCGACTGGCCTGCTGCGCCTCGATGACTTCCAGTGTCGCGTCGGAGGGGTCGTTGTTCTGTGCCTGACGCTGCGCAAGCCAGCCAGCGATCACTGCCTGTGGTGCTTCGCAATCCAGAATCAGGAACGGCACACCGGTGTTTTCCGCAATCTTTGCCGCCGCATCGCGCTGCTCGCGCTTCAGGTAGGTCGCATCGATTACCACCGAGAAGCCCGCTCGCAGGGTTGCGGAGGCCAGCTCATGCAGGCGTGCATACGTTGTGCTGCTGGCTTGTGCGTCGTACAGATCCTGATTCTGGCCGGCAAACAGGCGCTTGCGCTCTACGTCCGAGCGCAGGCGGATGGCGCCCAGCGATTCCACCAGGCGCATTGCTACGTGGCTTTTGCCGACGGCAGAGACACCGTGGGTAATCGTCAGAAACGGCGAAGGGATGGCGCTGTAGCTCTCGGCCAGATTGGCATAGTTGCGGTACTGACGAAGTGTCGCCGCGCGCTGCAAACCGTCGGCATTGGCCGGCTGGGTGAACAGTGCCACCTTGGCGCGGACCATTGCGCGGTAGGCCTTATAGAAGTTCAACAGCTCAAGGCCTGCGTAGTCGCCGGTGACTTCCAGGTACTGACTGATCAAACGCCGCGACAGCGACTTCAGGCCACGGTCTTCAAGGTCCATTGCCAGAAAGCCGATGTCGGCGTAGACGTCGGTTTTGCGGAACGGCTCGTTGAACTCGATGCAGTCGAACAGCACGACCTTGCCGTCAATCACTGTCGCGTTGCCCAGATGGATGTCGCCATGGCATTCACGGATGAACCCGTCGGCCTTGCGATGAGCCAGCAGCGGCTTGAGTCGCGCAAAGCTCGACTCTGCCCAGGCCTGCAGGGCATCAAGCTGTGCCAGGTCGGATTTTTCGCTGAGCAGCGGGCGAATCTGCTCGAAATTCTGTACCACCGGGGCCATTACGCTGTCAGGCGAGCCGAGTTCGCTTTCGGCCCCGACTTGTGGCGAGCTCAGGTGAAAATTAGCGATCTGGTTGGCCAGTTCGTCGATGTGCGCAGTCGTCACTTCACCGTTGGCCTGCAGCGTGCTCAGCAGGCCATTCTGCGAGAACTGCTTCATCTTCAGCGCGTATTCGATGGCTTCGCCGTCGCCGCCCAGTTGTGGCGCGTCCTCTGTGCCAGTGATCGGCAGGACTTCGATGTAGAGGTCGTCGGTCAGACGCTGATTCAGGCGCAACTCTTCTTCGCAGAAATGCTTGCGCAGGGCCAGCGTGGTGAAATCCAGAAAGCCGAAGTTCATCGGCTTTTTGAATTTGTAGGCATACGGACCCGTCAGCAGCACCCAGGAAATGTGCGTTTCGATGACCTGGAAACTCTCCACCGGATGCGGGAAGAGGGCAGGGTTCTGCAGGGCAGCAATCAAAGACTGGCTCACGGTCGATCCTTCAGGAATGTGTTCAAAATGTAAGTACACGATGCCGCCATTATGGCCGCTTGGCGCGAGGCTGCAAACCGCTGACTCGGGCGTCTGTCGATCCTCGGTAAAGTGCGTATAATCAGCGCCCATGACTCGATCCCGCACCTCTCGTTCTGCAAAAAAACAACCTCCCCGCAGCCTTAACAAGTGGCTGGGCTGGGCGTTGAAGCTCGGTATTGTCGGCCTGGTTCTGCTCGGCGGCCTGGCCATTTACCTCGATGCAATCGTCCAGGAAAAATTCTCCGGCAAGCGCTGGACCATCCCGGCCAAGGTCTATGCACGGCCGCTGGAGCTGTTCGTCGGACAGAAGCTGAGCCGCGATGACTTTCTCATCGAACTGGACGCCCTGGGCTATCGCCGCGAAAGCGTGGCGAATGGTCCCGGTGCCGCAGCGGTGAACGGCAATACCGTCGACCTCAACACGCGTGGTTTTCAGTTCTACGAAGGTACTGACGCAGCGCAACAGGTGCGCGTGCGCTTTTCCGGTGACTACGTAGCCGACCTGTCTTCGGGCAATGGTGCCAAGCTTGCGGTGGCACGGCTTGAGCCGTTGCTGATCGGCGGCCTGTACCCGAAGAATCTGGAAGACCGGATCCTGATCAAGCTGGATCAGGCGCCGCCCTATCTGCTCGACGGGTTGGTAGCGGTCGAGGACCGGGATTTCTATCATCACTTCGGCGTGTCGCCCAAGTCCATTGCCCGGGCGATCTGGGTCAATACCTCGCAGGGGCAGATGCGTCAGGGCGGCAGTACGCTGACCCAGCAGTTGGTCAAGAACTTCTACCTGACCAACGAACGCAGCCTGACCCGTAAACTGACCGAAGCCATGATGGCCATTTTGCTGGAGATCCATTACAGCAAGCAGGAAATCCTCGAGGCCTATCTCAACGAAGTGTTTGTCGGTCAGGACGGCCAGCGAGCCGTTCACGGGTTTGGTCTGGCCAGTCAGTATTTCTTCAGCCAGCCGCTGTCCGAACTGAAAATCCATCAGGTGGCGATGCTGGTCGGTCTGGTCAAAGGGCCGTCTTTCTATAATCCGCGGCGCAATCCGGAGCGTGCTCTGGAGCGTCGTAATCTGGTGCTTGATCTGTTCGAGCAGCAGGGCGTCGCCACGCCGGAAGTGGTTGCCGCTGCGAAGAAAATGCCACTGGGTGTGACCAAGACCGGGACCCTCGCCGACAGCTCGTTCCCGGCGTTCCTCGATCTGGTCAAGCGTCAGCTGCGCGAAGACTATCGCGACGAAGACTTGACCGAAGAAGGGCTGCGGATCTTTACCAGCTTCGATCCGATCCTGCAGATGAAGTCCCAGGCTGCCATGGACGATACGTTCAAGAAACTCGCCGGGCGCAAGGGCTCTGATGAAGTGGAGTCGGCCATGGTTGTCACCAACCCGGAAACCGGCGAAGTGCAGGCGTTGATCGGTGGGCGTGAGGCCGGGTTCTCGGGCTTCAACCGGGCGATCGACGCAGTACGGCCGATCGGCTCGCTGGTCAAGCCGGCTATCTACCTGACGGCACTCGAGCGGCCAAGCCAGTACACCTTGACCAGCTGGATCGCCGACGAACTGTTTCAGGTCAAAGGCGCCGATGGCCAGATCTGGAAACCGCAGAACTACGATCGCAAGTCACACGGCAATATCTTCCTGTATCAGGGGCTGGCGCATTCTTACAACCTGTCGACCGCCAAGCTGGGTCTTGAGCTGGGCATTCCAAGCGTGTTCAAGACGCTGGCCAAACTGGGTGTGACGCGCGAATGGCCTGCCTATCCGTCGATGCTGCTGGGTGCGGGTGGCTTGAGTCCGATGGAAGTGGCCACCATGTATCAGACCATCGCCAGCGGCGGGTTCAATACGCCGATGCGTGGTATTCGCAGCGTGCTCACCGCTGAAGGCGAGCCGCTCAAGCGTTATCCGTTCCAGATTGAACAGCGCTTCGATCCGGGTGCCATATACCTGGTACAGAATGCGATGCAGCGGGTCATGCGCGAAGGTACAGGCAAATCTGTTTACAACGTGTTGCCGAGCTCGTTGAATCTGGCGGGCAAGACCGGCACCAGTAACGACTCGCGCGACAGCTGGTTTGCCGGGTTCAGCCAGGACCTGCTGGCCGTGGTGTGGATGGGCCGCGACGACAACGGCAAGACACCGTTTACCGGTGCCACCGGTGCCCTGCAGGTCTGGACCAGTTTCATGCGCAAGGCCGGTCCGCTGCCGCTGGACATGGCGATGCCGGACAACGTCGTTCAGGCGTGGGTCGATGCGCAGACCGGCCAGGGTTCGGATGCAAGCTGCCCGAATGCCGTGCAGATGCCGTATATTCGCGGCAGTGAGCCCCAGCCTGGCGCGACATGCGGCGGCGCTCCGGCACCTGCCACTGAGGTGATGGACTGGGTCAAGGGTTGGTTGAACTAGGCAATCGAGGTTTTGAAGTGAATAAATGGTGGATTCCAGCTTTAACGGCACTGGCCTTGCTGAACGGCTGCGCCAGTGTGGAACGCGGCTCGATTCCGGTCGTGGATTCGAGCTCCAAGGTGTCCAACGGCGAACGTGCGGCAGCTTCGCGTAACGGTACTTACCGCACCAACACCGCTCCGGTGCAGCAGCAACCGCAAGCTGTACCGCAGGACTCGGGCGTGGTGGTGATGGTACCGGGCGTGGGTGGCGCTGATGCAGGACAGAGCTACTCTGCGCCCGCCAGTCAGGCACCGTTCAGTGTCAACACTCCGCCTGTCGATGCGGCCCCGGTCAATCAGGCCCCGGTCAGTCAGGCTCCTGTGAACAACAGTTACAGCATGCCGGCTGCCTCTGCCCCGACCGGAATCCCGTCCAGCGGTGGCGGTCTGTCGGAGGACGAGCAGCTTGACGGGCCGGTACTGGCATTGCTGACCACCGCACAGCAACAGCAGACCAGCGGCGACCTCAACGGCGCGTCGTCCAGTCTCGAGCGTGCGCAGCGGGTTGCACCGCGCGAGCCGCAAGTGCTTTATCGTCTGGCTCAGGTGCGTCTGGCTCAGGGCGATGCGGCTCAGGCCGAGCAACTGGCACGTCGTGGTCTGACTTACGCCAACGGGCGCACCAGCCTTCAGGCCAGCCTGTGGGGATTGATCGCTCAGTCACGCGAAAAGCAAGGTGATGCGGCCGGTGCTGCCCTGGCTCGTCAAAAGGCTCGCTGATGGACGGACGTTTGCCTGAGGTTGCCGAGCAACTGTTGTTGATAGAGCGCGAGTTGCGCTTGCTGGGTTGGTGGGATGCGACACCGCCCAGCGAGCAGGCGCTCGCCAGTCAGGAACCGTTCAGCGTCGATACCCTGGAGTTCGCCCAGTGGCTGCAATGGATTTTCCTGCCGCGGATGAAGGTCATCCTTGAGCGCGACCTGCCATTACCCAATGCGTCCGGCATTCTGGAAATGGCCGAGATGGTCTATGCCGGGTGCATGAGTGAAACCCGGCAACTGCAAGCGCATCTGGCGCGGTTCGACCAGCTGATTACAGCAGCGCGCTGATCGGCGCGCTTCTAGCGGCAGTATTCGCTGATAGCCCTGTTGGTTTCTTCGATACGCGTCTTGCGGTTCTCATCCGTAAGGCGCCTCGACTCCCCTCCAACCTGCTCGCGCACGCGTGGATTGTTCTGCAACTGCGCGAGATTGGTGCGCAAGGTTTCGCAATTTTCCGCGCGCTTGGCTTCCTGAGCCTTCACCTGGCTTTTGACTTTCTGGTCAATCTCGCGTTGCTGCGCAGCCCCATCGTCCGCGGGCATGCCCGGCGCGGCAGCGGGTGGCGGTGTCTGCACATTGATTTCCTGCACCGGCTGGCCAGTGGGCGGCTGGGCATCAAAGTGCGTCACGCCCTGGGCATCCACCCACTTGTAGATCGAAGCGGCCTGGCTGGTTGCGCTGATGGCCAGCGCGGCGGCGAGAATCATCCAATGCATGTCGGGTCCTTGAAAGTCTGTGCATGCAGAAAGCTACCATAACAGTGCATTTCAGTCCGAAACGGTGCGATTTCACCTGTCGGGTGTCAAGAAAGCGCACGGATCGCTTGACTTGAAGGGGGGGAATCACAACAATCCAAAGTTCGCTGTAGAAGGACTGCCAGAAGCAGACCCTCTCGGTAGATCATGAGGCGCACACCCGCGCCGACCTGTAACACCCGCAACGCGTTACCTCGCGCTGGGTGGGAATGTTCCGCAACACTCAGGGACCTCCCAATACTTGCTCAGTCAGTGCTGACGTAGTCGGCGACCACCGTCGCTCATGCTCTGCTGGCAGTAAACCTATTAAGACCCGTCCCGGAGTGGGCGGTATTCTGGCGTTTTAGAGGTGAACAACGTGGAGCTTTTATCTGGCGCTGAAATGGTCGTCCGCTTTTTGCGTGACGAAGGCGTTGAGCATATCTATGGGTACCCCGGTGGTGCCCTCCTGCATGTCTACGATGCCCTGTTCAAAGAACCGGCGGTGAGCCACATCCTTGTTCGCCACGAGCAGGCTGCCACGCACATGGCCGATGGTTATGCGCGGGCTACCGGCAAGGCGGGCGTGGTGCTGGTGACCTCGGGTCCTGGGGCAACCAATGCCATTACCGGTATCGCCACGGCGTACATGGACTCCATTCCGATGGTGGTCCTCTCCGGTCAGGTAGCCAGTACGCTGGTGGGCACCGACGCGTTCCAGGAGACCGACATGATCGGTATCTCCCGGCCGATCGTGAAGCACAGCTTCATGATCAAGCACCCGTCGGAAATCCCGGAAATCCTGAAAAAGGCTTTCTACCTGGCGCAGTCCGGTCGTCCGGGACCGGTGGTCGTCGATATTCCGAAGGACATGACCAACCCGGCTGAAAAATTCGAATACGTCTTCCCGAAAAAAGCCAAGCTGCGCTCCTACAGCCCGGCGGTTCGTGGCCATTCCGGTCAGATCCGCAAGGCCGTCGAGATGCTGCTGGCTGCCAAGCGCCCGATCGTCTACGCCGGTGGCGGGGTGATCATGGGCAATGCTTCGGCGCAATTGACCGAACTGGCGCAACTGCTCGATGCACCGGTAACCAACACCCTGATGGGGCTTGGTTGCTATCCGGGCACGGATCGGCAGTTCGTCGGCATGCTCGGGATGCACGGCAGCTACACCGCCAACCTCGCGATGCACCACACCGATGTGATCCTGGCCGTCGGCGCGCGCTTCGATGACCGTGTCATCAACGGCGCCAGCAAGTTCTGCCCGAACGCCAAGATTATCCACATCGATATCGACCCGGCTTCGATCTCCAAGACCATCAAGGCCGATGTGCCTATCGTCGGTCCTGTCGAAAGCGTGCTGACCGAAATGGTCGCCACCTTGAAAGAGATCGGCGAGACACCCGACAAGGCATCGGTTGCCGCGTGGTGGAAGCAGATTGACGAGTGGCGCGGTACGGGTGATCTGTTCCCGTACAACCGTGGCGATGGCACGGTCATCAAGCCGCAGGCCGTTATCGAAACGCTGTGCGAAGTCACCAAGGGCGACGCTTATGTCACCTCGGATGTCGGTCAGCATCAGATGTTCGCTGCGCAGTACTACCGCTTCAACAAGCCGAACCGCTGGATCAACTCGGGCGGTCTGGGCACCATGGGCTTCGGCTTCCCGGCTGCGATGGGCGTCAAGCTGAACTTTCCGGATGCGCATGTCGCCTGTGTGACCGGTGAAGGCAGCATCCAGATGAACATCCAGGAACTGTCGACCTGCCTGCAGTACGGTCTGCCGGTGAAGATCATTCTGCTCAACAACGGTGTGCTGGGCATGGTCCGCCAGTGGCAGGACATGAGCTACGGCGCGCGTCACTCGCACTCCTACATGGAGTCGCTGCCTGATTTCGTCAAGCTGGTCGAGGCTTATGGCCACGTCGGCATGCGTGTCACGGACCTGAAGGATCTGAAGCCGAAGATGGAAGAAGCCTTTGCCATGACTGACCGGCTGGTGTTCATGGATATTCAGGTCGATGTGACCGAGCACGTCTATCCGATGCAGATCAAGGACGGCTCCATGCGCGATATGTGGTTGAGCAAGACGGAGCGGACATAATCATGCGCCATATCATTTCCCTGCTGCTGGAAAACGAACCGGGTGCACTGTCGCGCGTCGTTGGTCTGTTCTCCCAGCGTAATTACAACATCGAAAGCCTGACGGTTGCGCCGACCGAAGACCCGACCCTGTCGCGTCTGACGCTCACCACCGTAGGTCATGATGAGGTGATCGAGCAGATCACCAAGAACCTCAACAAGCTCATCGAAGTGGTCAAGCTGGTCGACCTTTCGGAAAGCGCTCACATCGAGCGCGAACTGATGCTGGTCAAGGTCAAGGCCACCGGCGCGCAGCGTGCCGAGATCAAGCGCACCACGGATATTTTCCGCGGGCAGATCGTCGACGTGACCGCCAGCGTTTACACCGTGCAACTGAGCGGCACGAGCGACAAACTGGACAGCTTCATTCAGGCCATCGGCACCGCCGCTATCCTGGAAACAGTACGCAGTGGCGTAACGGGCATTGCCCGTGGCGACAAAGTGCTGAGCATTTAAATCAATTAAGCAAATGGCCTGCGTGGCCAAGATAACAGGGGATTTCCATGAAAGTTTTCTACGACAAAGACTGTGACCTTTCGATCATCCAGGGCAAGAAAGTCGCCATCATCGGTTACGGTTCGCAAGGTCACGCCCAGGCGTGCAACCTGAAAGACTCCGGCGTTGATGTCACTGTCGGCCTGCGTAAAGGTTCGGCCACTGTCGCCAAGGCCGAGGCTCATGGCCTGAAAGTGACCGACGTCGCTTCTGCCGTTGCTGCTGCCGACCTGGTCATGATCCTGACCCCGGACGAGTTCCAGTCCCAGCTGTACAAGAACGAAGTCGAGCCGAACCTGAAAAAGGGCGCAACACTGGCGTTCTCCCACGGCTTCGCGATTCACTACAACCAGGTCGTGCCGCGCGCTGACCTCGACGTGATCATGATCGCGCCGAAGGCCCCGGGCCATACCGTGCGTACCGAGTTCGTCAAGGGCGGCGGTATCCCTGATCTGATCGCGGTTTATCAGGATGCTTCCGGCAACGCCAAGAACGTTGCCCTGTCCTACGCTTCGGGCGTTGGCGGCGGCCGTACCGGCATCATCGAAACCACCTTCAAGGACGAGACTGAAACCGACCTGTTCGGCGAGCAGGCTGTTCTGTGCGGCGGTACTGTCGAGCTGGTCAAGGCTGGTTTCGAAACGCTGGTTGAAGCTGGCTACGCGCCGGAAATGGCTTACTTCGAGTGCCTGCACGAGCTGAAGCTGATCGTTGACCTCATGTACGAAGGCGGTATCGCCAACATGAACTACTCGATCTCCAACAACGCCGAATACGGCGAATACGTCACCGGCCCTGAAGTCATCAACGCCGAATCCCGTCAGGCCATGCGCAACGCTCTGAAGCGCATCCAGGACGGCGAGTACGCGAAGATGTTCATCAGCGAAGGTGCCACCGGCTACCCGTCGATGACTGCCAAGCGTCGTAACAACGCTGCGCACGGCATCGAAATCATCGGTGAAAAACTGCGCTCGATGATGCCTTGGATCGCGGCGAACAAAATCGTCGACAAAGACAAGAACTAAGCATTCAGCTTCACAAAAAAACGCGGCCAATCGGTCGCGTTTTTTCGTTATGGGTCAGGCTCTGGTATAAAGCTGCAATTGTTTGCAGGCGAACCCTCGCTGCAGACCTGTGTCGAACCTTTTCATACCGCTGCAAGGTAATCTCCATGAGCGAACGTCCTGAAGAGCCCATCAAGGCCTCTGACGCTGAAAGTCTGCTACCGATCGATGAACATGTAGAAGAAGGGCATGACGCCGAAGGCCGGCAAGTCCGGCATCGGGGTATCTACCTGCTTCCCAACCTGTTTACCACGGCGAATCTGTTCGCGGGTTTCTACTCCATCATCAGCTCCATGAGTGCACAAAGCGCGATGAGTGCAGGTGATACCGTTGGTGCGAGCAAGTATTTCGCCTTCGCTGCGATTGCGATCTTCGTGGCCATGGTGCTCGACGGCCTGGATGGTCGTGTGGCGCGCATGACCAATACGCAAAGCGCGTTTGGCGCCGAGTATGATTCGCTGTCCGACATGGTCGCCTTCGGTGTGGCCCCGGCTTTGCTGGCATTCGGCTGGGCCTTGGGCGACATGGGCAAGGTCGGCTGGATGGTCGCCTTCATCTATGTAGCCGGCGCTGCACTGCGTCTGGCGCGCTTCAATACTCAGGTCGGCAAGGCTGACAAGCGCTACTTCATCGGCCTGGCCAGTCCGGCAGCAGCAGGTGTAGTGGCCGGCACGGTCTGGGCGTTCAGCGATTTCGGGATTCAGGGCTCCAAGCTGTCGTTTCTCGTTGCGTTGTTGGTTGCAGCCGCCGGTATGCTGATGGTCAGTAACATCAAGTACAACAGCTTCAAGGAGCTGGACTTGAAGGGGCGCGTGCCTTTCGTTGCGATTCTGGCGGTAGTATTGGTGTTTGCTGTCGTATTTAGCGACCCGCCGCGCATTTTGCTGCTGATATTCCTCGCCTACGCTCTGTCCGGACCGATTCAGTATCTATTACGTCGCCGCAAGGCCTAGTCAATGATCTAATTTCCACCATACTCCGTAGTCTATTGGTGCATCAGTTCCTTGGTCTGCGGAGTCATCATGTTAATCAAACTTCCTTCTGCGTCCGACTCCAAAGAGTCGGACGTCACGCCTGAATCCATTTATCTCTCGCGACGCACATTGCTCGCCAGCTCGCTTGCAGGTCTTGCCGTCACAGCAATGCCGCGCTGGGCCGGTGCCGCCGATGCTTCGCGGTATGCCGATGTGGAGCCTGGTAAAGCGCCGGGCTGGTTCGCGGACAAACTGCCTGCCACGAAATGGCAGGCGGTCAACGTCAAGGACGAGGCGATCACGCCGTTCAAGGACGCGACCCATTACAACAACTTCTATGAGTTCGGTACGGACAAGGGCGATCCCGCGAAGAATGCCGGTTCTCTGCAGACCGAGCCATGGAGCGTCGTGATCGATGGTGAAGTCGGCAAGCCTGGCCGCTATGCGCTCGAAGACTTCATGAAGCCTTACCAGCTGGAAGAGCGGATCTACCGGTTGCGTTGCGTCGAAGCCTGGTCGATGGTCATTCCGTGGATCGGCTTTCCGATCTCGGCGTTGCTCAAGCAGGTAGAGCCGACCTCCAAAGCCAAGTACATCCGTTTCGAAACGCTGGAGGATCCCAAGTCCATGCCGGGTCAGCGCTCCGATTTCGCACTGATCGACTGGCCTTATGTAGAAGGACTGCGTCTGGACGAAGCGATGAACCCTCTGGCGATTCTGGCGGTAGGCATGTACGGGCGGGAGCTGCCTAACCAGAATGGCGCACCGTTACGCCTGGTGGTGCCATGGAAATATGGTTTCAAGAGTGTGAAGTCCATCGTGCGTATCAGTCTGGTCAGTGAACAGCCGAAGACCACCTGGCAAAGCATTGCGGCAAACGAGTATGGCTTCTATGCCAACGTCAACCCGACTGTCGATCACCCGCGCTGGACGCAAGCCCGCGAGCGCCGCTTGCCGAGCGGTCTGTTCAGCCCGAATCTGCGCGACACGAAGATGTTCAATGGCTATGAGGAAGAGGTGGGTGCCTTGTACGCCGGTATGGATTTGCGGAAGGACTATTGATGCGATATCCGTTTTTGCGTCTGGCTGTATTTCTTGCCGCTTGCATTGCGCCTGTGTGGTGGTTGTACCAGGCATGGATCTTTGCGCTCGGGCCTGATCCCGGCAAGGTCCTTGTGGAAAACTTCGGAGTGGCGACGCTGGTCATGCTGCTGATCACGCTCTCCATGACACCGTTGCAGCGCCTTACCGGTTGGTCCGGATGGATTGTGGTGCGTCGCCAGCTGGGCCTGTGGTGTTTTGCCTATGCGATGCTCCACCTGACCATGTATGCGCTGTTCATTCTGGGGCTGGATTGGGGGCAGTTGGGTGTCGAGCTGGTCAAGCGTCCTTATATCATCGTCGGTGCGCTGGCGTTGCTGGGGTTGCTTGCGCTGGCGGTGACTTCCAACCGTTATAGTCAGCGCCGTCTGGGAGCACGCTGGAAAAAGCTGCATAGGATCATCTATGTGATTCTGGGGCTGGGTTTGCTGCATATGTTCTGGATCGTGCGGGCTGACCTTAAAGAGTGGGCGCTGTATGCGGGGATAGGTGCATTCCTGTTACTGCTGCGGATTCCCGTGTTTGCTCGGCGAATCCCACGTCTGGGCGGCGCTGCGAAGGCCGGATCGGTAAAAGTTCAAAATAACGGTTGACGCCCTCTGTCAGGTGTCTATAATTCGCCCCACTTCCGGCGCAGACGGAAACGAAAAAGCCTTGTAGATCAATAGTTTGCAAGGTTTTAGAGTGAGAAGTCAGCGAGGAAGGAGGTCGGGTCTGGATTGATCGACGGCGGTGAGGAAAAAGAGTTTGACACGCGGTT
>NZ_WIBD01000039.1:0-146 GCF_009495975.1 Pseudomonas sp. SZ57
CCAGAGCGTGAGGAACGATAGCCATCAGTTTCCGGGCCGTACCTTTAGCCCGGCTGCTCCAAGGTGCTTTTCAACCACAATGGCACAGACGACGCAGAGTGCGACGTAAGTGACGGCTGAGTCTTGGCGCTGATCCGGGGGTAGCC
>NZ_WIBD01000039.1:194-51965 GCF_009495975.1 Pseudomonas sp. SZ57
AGGGCGAAGGAACCCGACGAAGTCGGGCCGGAAACGGAGCTGCGGGTTTTGCCTACTTTGGCCCCATCAAAGTAGGTCGCCGAGGGGCGAAAAGGTGAACTGAGCCGAACCTCAATCCACCTGACATCACAGAACTGCCGTGTGACGCGGAGCGTCACGAACTGCATTCCCACGCGGAGCGTGAGGAACGATAGGCAGGGGGCGAAAGGTGACCTGAGCCGAACCTCAATCCACCTGACATCACAGAACCGCCGTGTGACGCAGAGCGTCACGAACTGCATTCCCACGCGGAGCATGGGAACGATAGTCAACCGCGGAGTTCTCGACGTTCAAGCAAAGAGCCGCAACTCAGTCCACATAAGCCGAACAGCATTTCTTGAACTTCTGCTCACTGCCACACGGACACGCATCATTACGCCCAGCCTTCAACGGCACGGTTGAATCGATAAAATACCAGCGCCCCTGATTCTGCACGAACGACGAACGCTCCTTGTGACTGTGCTCACCATTGCCATCATGCCAGCGAGCGGTAAACGTCACGAACGCATGCTCCGGCTTGCCGCCGAACACCTCCGAGCTTTCTACCTCCAGCCCCAGCCAAGTGCTCTGCGCACTCCACTGAGCGATAGCCTCACGGTCCAGCCCGCCTTGCTGCACCGGCAGCGTGGTCTGGACCAGATAATCAGTCAGCCCCAGCACATAGGCGCTGTAACGCGAGCGCATCAGCGTTTCCGCACCGGGGGCAGGCTGACCTGCGTGATAGCGACCGCAGCAGGCCAGCAACAGATCGCCGCTGCCGCAGGGGCAAATGGCACTACTCATAGGTCACCACCAATACTTTCCAAAATTCTCCGGGTTGGCCCAGTACTTCGCGTTCAGCCAGTCGGGCACCTGTTTGTACTCACGCAAGTCGTACGTAAACAGGTTCAGCACCTGCTCGTCACGGGCGAAGCGTTCGCTGGACTGCAGCGCCAGCGAGAAAAAATCCGTCTCCTGCCAACCGCAGGCCTGCAAGTCGGCGAGCACCGCGATGCGGCTGGCGTTGAGGTTGCGGATGCCACCCAACAATTCCAGGCCGGTGCGCTTGGGGATGTGTTCCAGACAATCGACCACCAGCGCCAGATCGAAACGTTGTGCGGCCAGATGAGCAGGCAGCGCACCGGGTTCGGCCAGCGCGACCTCGGTCTGCGGGTGGGCCTCCTGAAAGGCTTGCAACGCCGGAAACGCCTGAGCGCCGATCAACAGCAGGCGCTGCGGCGCGTAGCGATCGAGCAGGGCAGCCAGCGCTTGTTGGGGCGTACGGTTCGAGTAGCCGACGGTCATTGAAAGTCCTCTGGTTAGCTGACAAGACTAGCCTGCCCGGCGAGGTCTGGAAAGCATCGTTCACGGGCTTTCAGCTGCAGCGACCGAGTTATTAAGCCATTTGGCAGATACTTAGATTATAAAGTTACTTGCAAGCTGTTTTCAGACGCATTAGGATCCGCAACACAAATTGGATCCCAAGAGTGGCTGCATGGACGCGACGTATAAACACCTACTATGTAACTCAATTGTAATCTCTGCGATGCCTTGATAAAGGCGTGGTATGTGCTGTGTGTCCGGCGGGCACGCAGAATATTCTGGCCATGGGCTATTAGACGTGCAACGTTCATTATTATGGACCGTCTTTCTGTGCGCCTTGAATACGTAAAGCGATGATATTGCCCGGGCCATTCGGGTGCGTGTCAGTGACGGCTGTTAAAAAACACCGGTTGTTTAGCTGCCGCCTCTGGCAATAGGCAAGGGCACTGGTTTGACGTCATTTTTTTATTTTACGCAATCGTTGTTTGACCTATCGATCAGCTTTCGCTCGCGGTTCTGGCCGTCGGTCATTTGTTTTGTTGTGCTACGGATAACACGATTCAGCAGGGCGCTGAATATTAAATATCATTAAGCCATTAATGATTAACATGGAGAGAAGCAACCGATGATATCCACCGCTGAGATGCTAAAGACGCTTGAAAGCACTGTTGATGCCTGCCTGGAAGCAGAATTCAAAAAAGACACCGTCATGGGCGAGTTCCATAAAGGCGACTGGTTCAATGAGTCTTACTACAAGCGTCATATCCTGGAGTGCGTGATCCGCATTCACATGAACAACGAACTGGACGCACGTGCTGTACAGGTTGCGGCAGTCGACAACATTTCCGCCGCCAAACAATTGTCTTACTATTTGTATGATGAGTTCGGCCACGACGAAATGTTCGGTCAGGACCTCATCACGTACGGCTATTCTCCTTCCGATGTTCAGGCGCAGTTCGCCTTTCCGGAAACCTGGAAACTCATGGGTTACCTGAACTTCTGCGTCAGCAAGTTCGGGCCTTTGTCCTCGATTACCTGGGACTGGTTCCTCGAATACTACGGCGACAAGTACAGCTCGTTCATCACCCAGAAGGCCAGTGCCAGCATGGGCCAGCCAGCGGTCAGCGGAGCGGCTTCGCACGTGGCTTTCGACGAAGCCGAGGACCACAGCGGCATGATGAACAACATGCTGGCGTCGGTTATCAAGGACGAGAAGGATCTGCAAAAGGCTGTCGTTCATATCAAGGCATTCATACCGATGGTCGGTGAGTACTTCCAGGCCCTGCGTGCAGCAACGCTTTAATACACCTTACTCAGGGTTGGTGTAATGGCAATCTACAGTGTTCGTATTGGAGACCAGACTTACACCGCCGAGAGTCAGCAACCCCTTACCGATGCCCTTCCTCATGAAGCGTTGGTAAGGGGGTGTCTCAAAGGGGTGTGCAGAGTGTGCAAGTGCACACTTGTTTCGGGGCGCGTTCTGGAACAGGGAAAGGTCGTTGCCTTGAATGAAGCCTTTCTGCCATGCGTCAGTCGTGCTGAAACGGATATTGATATCCGTGTTGCGATCAGCACCTTTCATAAGGCCAGGCTGAAAAGCAAACGGATGCTGTCCGGGCAAATCATGGAAGTCGTGCTTGAGGTAAAAAAGGTTTTCTATAACGCCAAGTCGGTCATCAGCTTGAAATACCCCGAGGGTTCAGCGGTGCGCAGTTATTCCGTGGTCACCTTGGGTGGCAAGGATTACGACAGCCTGACCTGCCATGTGAAGTTGCGTGAGGGAGGCTTGTTCTCGGCGTTACTGGTGCAGTGGCCAGTGGGCGAACCGCTGGAGTATTCAATTGCAAGTCCTGCCTTGCCTGTTTATGAGCAGTCCCTGAGTCGTTTGAATGTCGTGAGCGGTGGAAGTGGAATGGGCGCCGCATTGAGTCGTGCGCAGGAACTGGTGGCGAAGTACGGTATTAGTGAAGTTGCCATTTACGCCGTCAATCGTGCAGGCCTCAGCGATTATCACGCAGGGTGTATAGAGATTTTCCGCAAGACGGTTGAATGCGACGTTCATGTAACCAATTTTCCCTTTTCCGAATGGACCCACCCTGACTTCGCCATTGGCGACCACTTGATGCACGACACGCTCACCATCGGCGTCGGGTCGGATGGGGTGATCGGCAAGTTAAAGAACCTTCCCTTATGTGAACTTGAAAGTTTTGGATAGTCGGAGACTGAGCCATGTCCATCGTTGTCATTGATCCTGTTTCATCCGGCATTAACTATATCAATGCGGCGCAGCAACTGGGCGTCGGTGTCTATGTGTTTTCCTGTGACGGTGGCGAGCAGGAGCTCAACGCAGAGTTGCGGGCCAAGGTACGTCAGGTGATCAAAATCGACACCGGTGATTTTGATGCACAGCTGAAGAAAATCAATGAGTTGGGAGACATCCGCGCCGTTCTTCCCGGTGTGGAGTACGCCGTGCCCATGGCCGCGCGCCTGGGGGCTGCGTCAGGCACAACGCATCTGCACGACAGTGCAGTAGAGAAAGTGCGCAACAAATTCAATTTCCGCAGCCGGCTGACTGAGGCGGGGCTGAGCACGATCGGCTTTTTCCTTCTGGATGCCCATGCGCCGGTAGCTGTGTCGGAGGGCTTCAGCTTTCCGGCGGTGGTCAAGCCGATCGATATGGCGGGCAGCATCGGTGTGCGCAAGCTCTACAGCCATGAAGAGTTGATCGAAGCGGTGGAGACGTTTCGTCAATCACTGCCCGACGACATCGGCTTTACTGCCAGTGGCCGGCTGATTGTCGAAGCGTACATTCCCGGCACTGAATACAGTGTCGAAGGCATCGTGCGCAGCGATGGCAGCGTCACCCTTGCGTCGATAACGGAAAAACTGCTCGGCTCGGAGCCGTACTTCGTCGAAGTCGGTCACATCGTGGGCCAGGGCTATGACGAAGGGTTTCGCAGGGTGCTGACCGACTATTCGCTGGCGGTGCTTGAGGCCATAAAGCTGAACGTCGGGCCCTTCCATCTGGAGTTGCGCGTCACGCCACAAGGCCAGCCGGTAGCGGTTGAACTGGCGGCCCGCCTTCCAGGCGACAATATCGTCGAGCTGATCAGGCGTGCCAGCGGCATTGACCTTGCCAAAGAGACGCTGTGTGAGTACCTGGACATCGACAGTCGGGCCGTGCCATGTGCGAACGGCGTCAGTGCCATCGCCTTCATCCCCCGAGGCGACAAGAGCGAATTTACCGAGCTGCAGGGGCTCTCCGACATTTTCGACAGTCCTTATTACCTTTCGCATCAGGTCTATTACCGATCCGGCGACGCTCTGGGCTCCGATCAGGACTGGACCTCAAGAATCGGCTACGTCATGTTCGGCGGTGCCGACGAGGCGCTTGTAAGAAGCCTTGTCGGGCGGGTACACACAGAGGTTGGAATCGTATGAAGCATGTCCTGATCATCAACCGCTATGACGACGAGCTTTCGGACTACCGCAACTACATCGATCACTCACAGGTCGATGTCTCCTACATATCACTGGCAGGGCACTCGCGGCTGATTGATCCGCAGGTCAGCGCCAACGTGGTCGAAGTCAACGCACTGGACGCCGATCTGATACTTCAGGAAGCGCGGGCCATTCATCGTCGTCAGTCTGTCGATTTCGTGATCGCCTTTTCGGAATACGATCTGGACGCCGCGGCGCTGGTGCGTACCGAATTCGACATACCCGGTGCCAAGGTCGCCGATAACCTGCTGTGCCGTAACAAGGCGAGCATGAAGGAAGCATTGACCGGTTCTTCGGTTCGTTATCCTCAGTATCGGAATGTAGCGTCGCGTGGCGGCGTCGAAGCCTTCTGTCATGAGCACGGCTTTCCGGTCATCCTCAAGCCCCAGGTTGGCGCGGCCTCGGACGGCGTGGTGAAGATCGAGCGCCTGGAAGACATACCCGACCTGCCGGATTTCAATGGTTACGAAGTCGAAGAATATATAGAAGGCGATATCTATCATGTCGACGCGATACTGGCGGCCGACAGCATGCCGTACTTCAAGGTGTCCAAGTACCTGAACACCTGCCTGGACTTTCGCAACGGCCTGCCGCTCGGCTCGGTCACAGTCGATGACCGGGCGTTCATCGCGCGAGTGCGCGCGTTCACCGAAGAAGTCTGCCTGCGTCTCAACTTGCACAACCAGGCCATTCACCTGGAAATCATCGAACGTCGTGGCGAGCTGGTGTTTCTGGAGATCGGCGGTCGAGTCGGCGGCGGTGAGATTCCGTTTGTCGCGTTACGCAGCGAGGGGATCGACCTGTATGAGCTCTGGACCCGCGCCGCGCTGGAAGTGGCTATCGCTCCGGTAGACACCCGAATCACCGGTTTTCTGATGATGCCCAATCCGTTCCGCGGCGGGTTCACCTTCGATCCGCTGATGGAACTCTCCCATCCGCTGCTGACCTATAGCAGCGTGCAGTCCCAGGGCGATTCAAATGCGTTCAGCTACGAGGATATCCCCGCCAGATTGCACTTCGCCGCCGACAGCCAGGCTGCGATAGAGCAGGCCATTGTGCAGTGCATGAATATTTTGCAGACGTCGATTCGCGCAACCTGATTTCTGGAACCCTGAATGAAAGTGCTCCTGCAGCTTCCCTCTGTCGTGCAGCCTGTTTCCATGTCGGTATTCATGGAATCGCAGCAGCCGTATTCGCTTCGGCAGGCAGATGCCGATGTCATGGCTCTGGCCAGCTCTTTCAATGCAGCGGGTTTCCCGACCGTTTTCCTGTCCGATGCGCTGTTCAGCGAAGACGGTCCGCAGGTGGCCATTGAGGACATGCGGCAGTTGGCAAGGCGTGCGTTGCGCTTTGCCGACAATGTCGAACACGGGCGCCAGCAGCTTGCTCACCAGCAATTGCTCCGCTGCAGTCGGCAGGAGCTGGCCGAGATCATCATCAACCAGCCCGAGCTACGGCTGCATTACGATGACGAGTTGGGCCGAATCAGTCCGGACGCTACCTACGAGAGCTACCGCATTCAACCGCTGTACGGGCTTCTGTTTCCGCGGGACCACTTCATGAACGTCGGCGGGCAGCCGGTTTTTGGGCGCCTGAAGCGTCAGGACAGGGCGCGCGAGGTGGACGTGGTGAAGCAGGTGGTCGCTGCTCATGGTCACGTTCCTGTCGAACTCGATCAGGTGCTCGAGGGCGGTGATTATCTGGAAAACGAACACGTATCCGTGATCAACACCGGCTTTCGTACCGAGGCCCCGGTGCTCGAGTTCTTGCTGGCTTCAAACCTGCTCAAGGGCGAGGTTGTGCTGGCGGTGCAGGACATATGGCGTAATCCCGAACAGTTTCACCTGGATCACTACGCCTGCCTGCTGCGCGACGCCCTGCTGATCGACGCGACAAGAGCGGACGCAGCCGACCGTTCCCTGGTCAGCGTTTATCGGCGCATGTCATCGGGCTGGCAACTGACTGGCAAGGACCTGACGTTTCGCCAGGCAGCACAGGTAGCGGGTATCGGGCTGATACCGCTGGACGACGAAATGATGGCGGCATGGTGCGCGAATGCATTTTCATTGGGCAATCATGTCTGGATCGATCAAAACGCACCGGTACGCCTGCTTGATCAGCTGGCTGAGCTTGACTGTCATGTTCATCTGATCGCCTGCACAGAACATCAAAAGCAGTTCGGCGGCATTCATTGCGCCACTCAACTCCTATAATTTCGAGGGATCGTCATGAAAGTGGGCAATAAGGCGTTTCTGCCTGTTCTGGCACTGGTCATAAGTACCATCGGTGTGGCCTCCGCCATTGCGTTCGTCAAGCTCAGTGAAGTGGATGCCACGTCTACCCTGATGCTGCGAATGTTCATGGCGGGCGGTATGGCCTCTGCGCTGGCTGCGTGGCCAGCAGGTAAAAACACTGAGGCCGGGACTGTCGGTACGGCGCGCAGCCGGCGGGCGATGCTCTGGCTGCTGGTATTGTCGGGCGTGGTGTCGTGTGTGGATCTGCTGTCCAATCACTGGGCGGTCAAGCTGACCAGCATGGCCAACACCTCGGTCCTGATGAACCTGTCCCCGGTGTTCGTGGCGCTGCTGTCCTATCTGTTCATGAAAGAAAAAATCGGCGTCTATCAAGTGTTGGCGCTGGCCCTGAGTATCGGCGGGGCGTGTCTGCTGGTGTTTGACGGCAGTGCCAGCGTGGCGTTTTCCAGTCAGAGCGTGACCGGCGACCTGCTGGCCCTCAACTCCGCGCTTTTCTATGCGATCTACCTGATCCTGATCAAGTCGTTGCGCGACTGCTTCACATCTCGCAAGATCATTATCTGGAACAGCTTTACCTGTGCAGTGCTGTTACTGCCCATCGCTTTGCTCACCAGTCCGAAGATTCTCCCGGACACCGTGCAGGGCTGGGTGGTCATTGCGTTGCTCGCGCTGATCAGCCAGCTTCTGGGCCATGGCCTGATGGCGTATGCACTCAGGCACGTCGATGTGGTGCTGGCCTCTGTTTCGGCACTGGCCCGTCCGGTGGTGGCGATTCTGATCGGGTTCTTCTTTTTCGATGAGCAGCTCACGTTCGTGCAGTGGGTTGGCGTTGCTGCGGTATTGGTAGGTGTCTGGTGGTACAAGCGTCCGGTGCCGGTGGTGCGTCCAGTCGTCCAGGCCAAGACTCCCAGCGAGGCCTGACAGGCTCGATACACCAGAGATCCTGCAAAAAGCCCTGCATCCTTTGTGACAGGGCTTTTTGGTGTCCGCTATCCTTGATTGCGGTACTGCCGCACACAAACATTGTCTTGCGTCGAGATCATTCCGGATCTTTTTCAACACACCGCTGGCATATTCGGCGTACAGCACGTCTACTGTGCGGCGACGAAAAGCATGCGAAGACTGCAATTTCGTAACGGATCATGACAAGGGGTGGGCGGGCAATGAAGGTGTTTTGGGGGCTGGGAAAGATATTGATGCTGGGCTTCTGGCTGGTGGTGCTGGTCAACGCGGCGATCGAGGCGCCCAGCCCGTTTGGCGTGATGATCGACATGGCCGGCGCGGTGCTGTTGTTGACTCATTTGCTGGAGCTGATTCTGTTCAACGGCAGCCTGCGCGGTCGCCGGCATCCGTGGCGCGACCGGGGCAAAATCATCCTGTTCGGCATCTTTCACGTTCAATCCATCGGCCGTCCGGTCAGGGGGCACACTCATGCGTAAGCTCGTTCTGTTGGCAGCATTGTTCAGCCCTCTGGCCATGGCCCAGGCAATTATCGTTGCTCCGCACTCGCTGATGCGTCTGCCTGGTAACAGCAGCGTTCTGCAGGTCGAGCGCCTTGAAGTGGCCGACTACGGCACTCTGCTGATTCCGGCCGGTATCGATGATGTGAAGATTGGCGAGCTGGTGCTGGGGCATGAAGCGCGAATTGCCATCGTTCCTGGTGTGCAGGCGTTCAACATGGTCGTGCTGCACGGTGAGTTCGGCACCGGCAGCCAGATCACCGCACGCGGCGCACCGGGTACTTTCGAGAAACCGGCACGGCCAGGGCGCAACCTGACCCTGCGCCTGCAGAGCCTGAATGCCGAAGAACTGTCGATTGACGCCCGCGGTGGTGCAGGCAGCCCAGGCTATGCCGGGCTGGACGGCGGCACGGGCGAAGACCCTGGTTGCACCTGGGGCCAGGCCGGGCGTGGTTATAACGGCGACAGCGGCGGTAATGGGCATGACGGCGCTGCGGGCGCGCAGGTTCGTCTTGAACTGCCACAGAGCTATCCGGCCGAACGCATCAAGGTGAATGTCGCAGGTGGCGCAGCGGGCAAGGCTGGCGAAGGCGGCAAGGCAGGCAAGGGCGGTGCGTCCAAAGGCTGCATCGTCTACCGCGCTGAGGGCGGCAAGGCTGGCAGACAGGGTGAGCCCGGTCTGCCAGGTGCTCCGGGACCGGCAGGCGCGTTGATCCTGCAACGTCTGTAACCTGCGAGCTGTCCGGATCAGGCGCAAGGCCATGATCCGGACAGTCGCGAATCGCTTCACATCACGTTATTGCGGTACGCCTTTTTCCCAATTCTTCCAGTCGCCGACAATTGCCTGCACCAGCGGGTTACCGGTGCGGTAGAGGTTTTCCAGCGCCGGGACGAAGGCACCCTGATCGGCGTACTTGAGCAGGTTGTCCACTTCGCTGTAACCCGGATACGGACGATCGAAGTCGGAGCCCGCGCGCACGACAGCCAGGCGATTGACATCGACCTTGCCGGCCTTGCTCGCTCGCAGCAGAGCCTCGTAGGTGGAGTTATCCTCTTGCTGCGTGGTGCAATACTCGCCCTTACCGTCGGTGAGCAGCTTGGTCCAGACTTCCGCACGCTCGCTCAGACGCGTCCCGGAAAACCAGGTATTACCTGCCAGCGTGTCGCACTGCGTGACCTGCGGCGGCTGGTTGGCAGGCGCATAAGGGTATTTGACGCGCCAGGCCGCGGATTCCTTGCTTTCGCTGAGTGTCACCTTGTGCGACAGGGCAAACGCCTTGGCCTGCAGCTTGGGGTTGAGCTCGAAGACTTCGGTCTTGTAGTCCAGCGGCGGTTTCTCGTTCGGGCCTTTGGTGTTGATGCCCAGATAACCGGTCGGCCAGTCCTTGGGCACATCGCGGGAGTCGATTTCCCACTGCGTGCCGAACTCCACCAGATAATGCGCCCAGGCAGTGGTGCCGAGTGTGCCGCGGTGCGGGTTGATGCCGGCAATGCCCGCGACAATGAAGTAAGTCTTGCGCAGGTCGAATTGCGGCGACAGGGCCAGCGCCAGGGTCGATGCCGCAGCGTTGGTCTGGCCCATGCCGGTGACCAGCAGGCAGACGTCCTGATCATTGCAGCGGATGGCCGGGTACTCGGCGGCAAGACCGGGCACCTGGATTTCCTTGGTCAAGTGCAGCCGGTCGATCCAGTTCTGTGCTTCGGGCGCAAACATGGCGACCAGCATGACCTTGGGCGTGACCGGTGCAACCGGTGCGGTAGCCGCCCAGACAGCCGGGCTGAGCAGTGCCAGCGTGGCGCACAGTGTGTTGCGAGTGGTGTGTTTCATGAAAACTCCTGTCGTCATAATAAGGTTCAGAACTGGTAACCCACGCCTGCGTAATAGCCCCAGCCGTCGGAGCGCGCGCGGAAGTTGCCATCGCCGAAGTTCAGCTCGCTGCCGTCCTGCCAGTTGCCGCCATTGTGGAAGTAGCGGCCAACCAGGGTGAAGCGCAGGTGCGTGAAGGCGTAAAGCAGCACATTGGTAGCGACCGTGGAGTTGCCGGTGCGTGCCGGATCGTTCTTGAGGTCCGAGCCAAAATCGAAGTTGGTGAAGCCGATGTAGGTCAGCGAGGCGCCGTTGTCGAACGTGCTGATCGGTACGATGTATTTGAGCTGGGCGCGATAGCCGTCCCACGAATACTCGTTGCTGGCGCCGTAGTTCTCCCACTGGTAGCGGCCATAGAAGTTGGCCGACAGATTGACCCGCGAGTGGGTATCGATGTCGGTGCCCAGGCCGCTGTACAGGGTGTTGGCCCGGTTCGCCGTATTGCTGCCGTGGTCGTAGATCCAGTCGAAGGCGACGTACCATTCCTTGAACGGTCCGATGGCCAGACTGCGCCCGGCGAGGTAGTCGATCGAGACGCGTGGCTCGTGCTCCATGAACAGCGGCGAGCCATGGTCCCAGACGCCCTTGTCATTATCATTGCCGATGCCGAGGATCTTCGGTACGTCGACATAGCCATACAGCTCGAACGGCCCTTTGCGGCCGAAGTATTCGTACTCCAGGTAGATGTCATCGTTGGGCTTGGGGCCGAAGCTGATGTCCTTGCTGCCGATCAGCGTCAGGTCCTGATTGAACCAGTCTGAAAAATACGCGCCTTTACCTTCCTTGGGCGAGGCGGGCGGGCTGAGTGCTTCGCCCTGCGCCGAGTCTTCGGCCGCGGCGGGCTGTGCCAGGACGCTGGTACAGGGCAGCGCTGCGGCGGCGGCAGCGAACAGCAGGGGCATAAAGAATCTTGAGGGCGTTGCGGGTGGAGTGAACGGCGGCTGTGGCATTGAAGCTCCTTTTCGTGGGCGCGTACTGCTGATCGCAAGCGTTTGCACAGCCCATGCCAAACTGTTTCAAGATGTTGAATGCCTTGGATATCAGGCACAGAAGATGACCGATCGGGCAGGAAAACGCCCGCAAGCTGTGCGCGGTGTCACCGCCAGTGCCCCGCGATGTTCCGTTTTGCCTCAAAGGCCCGGACGCGCCGCCGCCAGCATGACCACGGCCAGACCGATAATCAGATTGATGCCGACCAGGCGGCGGATATTGCCCAATGCCGCCGCGCCCTCGGCCCACTGCTCGGCTTCCACGGCACGACGCAGCTCCGGCAGTTGCAATGACTGGATACGCAAGAACAGCGCAACCATGACGACGTACAGGCCCATCATGATCTGCACATAACGCGGCGCGGTTTCAAAGCCGGTGAAGTTGAGCTGAATCATGCCGATGCCGGTTATCGGCAGCAGCACCACCGCAGCCCAGACCCAGGCGAAGAAGCGCGGAAACACCTGGACCCACACTTTCAGGCGAGAAGGGCCTTCAAGTGCTGCAATGACTGCTGGGCGCAACACCATCCAGGCGAAAAACATGCCGCCAACCCACACCAGGGCAGCCAGCAGATGCAATGTATAGACAGTAGAAAAAGCGGTCATCGGACACTCCGTTCTGCGCGGATGGATTTAGCGCGCTATGATAGCGCCCACTCAGAACTACTGAAAATTTATCCAGCCTTTTTAGCCGTGCCCCCGAACCGAAGCCAATGATCAGTACCGAACTCAAAACCCAGATCCAGGGCGCTTACTCGCGTTTCCTCGAAGCCAAGAGCCTCAAGCCACGCTATGGCCAGCGATTGATGATCGCTGAAGTCGCCAAGGTGCTGGGGGACATTGACACCGATGAAGAGGGCCGTCGTTCGGGCGATCCTGCGGTAGTGGCGGTCGAGGCCGGAACGGGTACCGGCAAGACCGTGGCCTACGCCATCGCCTCGATTCCCACCGCCAAGGCGGCCGGCAAGCGGCTGGTGATCGCCACCGCGACCGTCGCCCTGCAGGAGCAGATCGTTTACAAGGACCTGCCGGACCTGATGCGCAACAGCGGTCTGAATTTTACCTTCGCCCTGGCCAAGGGGCGCGGGCGTTACATGTGCCTGTCCAAGCTCGACGCATTGCTGCAGGAAAGTGACGCGACCAACGCGACCGCGCAGCTGTTCGAGGAAGAAGGCTTCAAGATCGAAGTCGATGAGGCCAGTCAGAAGCTTTTCACCAGCATGTTGCAGAAGCTGGCGGGCAACAAGTGGGACGGCGATCGCGACAGCTGGCCGCAGGAACTCGCCGATCAGGACTGGGCGCGTCTGACCACCGATCACAGCCAGTGCACCAACCGGCACTGCCCCAACTTTCAGCAGTGCGCCTTCTATAAGGCGCGTGAAGGCATGGGCAAGGTCGATGTGATCGTCACCAACCACGACATGGTGCTGGCCGACCTGGCACTGGGCGGCGGTGCGGTGCTGCCGGACCCGCGTGACACCCTGTATGTATTCGACGAGGGGCATCACCTGCCGGACAAGGCCATCGGCCACTTTGCCCACTACACCCGATTGAAATCGACCGCCGACTGGCTGGAACAGACCGCCAAGAACCTCGCCAAGCTGCTGGCCCAGCATCCGCTGCCCGGCGATCTGGGCAAGCTGATCGAGCAGGTGCCGGAGCTGGCGCGCGAAATCAAAGGCCATCAGCAGTTCATGTTCGGTGCCTGCGAGCAACTGGCGGATTTCCGCGCCGGTGAAGACATGCAGGGCCGCGAGCGTCCACGTCACCGCTTTGTCGGCGGCGTGATTCCCGAGCACATCCGCGAGATGGGTATCGAGCTCAAGAAGGGCTTCGCGCGCCTCGACGACCTGTTCACGCGTTTGACCGAGCTGCTCAAGGAAGGCATGGACGGTGAGGTCAACATCGGCATCGCCAGCCATCAGGCCGAAGAATGGTATCCGCTGTTCGGCAGCCTGCTGGCCCGCGCGCATGGCAACTGGGAATTATGGACAGCCTTCACCGCGGAAGACCCGGAAGACAGCCCGCCAATGGCGCGCTGGCTGACCCTGGCCGACAGCGGTGCAATGTTCGATATCGAGGTCAATGCCAGCCCGATCCTGGCGGCGGAAATGCTGCGCCGCAACTTGTGGAACATCGCCTACGGGGCGCTGGTCACCTCAGCGACCCTGACCGCGCTGGGCAAGTTCGACCGCTATCGCATGCGTGCCGGCCTGCCCAAAGGGGCGGTGACCGCCGTGGTACCAAGCCCGTTCCATCACGCAGATGCCGGTGTGCTGCGCGTGCCGGACCTCAAGGCCGATCCGCGTGACTCGGTGGCGCATACCGCCGCGATCATTCGCGACCTGCCCGGTCTGGTGGAAGGTTCGCGAGGCACGCTGGTGCTGTATTCGTCGCGCAAGCAGATGCAGGATGTCTTCGACGGCCTGGACCGTGACTGGCGCAAGCAGGTGTTCATTCAGGGCAACCTGTCCAAACAGGAAACCCTCAACAAGCACAAGGCACGTGTCGACAGCGGCGAGTCCAGCGTACTGTTCGGGCTGGCCAGCTTCGCCGAGGGTGTGGATTTGCCCGGCGCCTACTGCGAACACGTGGTCATCGCCAAGATCCCGTTCGCGGTGCCGGATGACCCGGTCGAGGCCGCGCTGGCCGAGTGGATCGAGGCGCGTGGTGGCAACCCGTTCATGGAGATCGCCGTGCCCGACGCCTCGTTGCGTCTGGTGCAGGCCTGTGGCCGCTTGCTGCGTACCGAAGAGGACCGCGGCACCATCACGCTGCTGGACCGACGCGTGGTCACTCAGCGCTATGGCAAGGCGATTCTCAATGCGCTGCCACCGTTCCGCCGGGAAATAACCTGAGCCAAAGATGAAGAGCGTTTCACATCTGTTCCCAAAGCGCTCGATCGCTGAAACAATACGCGCCATTTAGCCTGTCGTCGGGCTCATGTTGCCAGTCAGGAGTCAGCCGTTGCAGATCCAGGGTCATTACGAACTTCAATTCGAAGCAGTACGTGAAGCCTTTGCGGCGCTCTTTGACGACCCTCAGGAGCGCGGCGCTGCCTTGTGCATTCAGGTTGGCGGGCAGACCGTCATCGATCTGTGGGCGGGCACTGCCGACAAGGACGGTGCCGAGGCGTGGCACACCGACACCATTCTCAACCTGTTCTCCTGCACCAAGACTTTTACCAGCGTGGCCGTTCTGCAACTGGTCGAAGAGGGCAAGTTGAAGCTGGACGAACCCGTGGCCAGGCTCTGGCCTGAATTCGCCGCGGCGGGCAAGGCTTCCATCACTCTGCGCCAATTGCTCTGCCATCAGGCCGGGCTGCCCGCGTTGCGTGAACCATTGCCTGCCGAAGCGCTTTACCAGTGGGACACCATGACCGCCGCCCTGGCAGCCGAAGAACCCTGGTGGACACCGGGTCAGGGGCATGGTTATGCGGCGATCACCTATGGCTGGCTGGTGGGCGAGATGCTGCGCCGCGCCGATGGTCGAGGCCCGGGGGAGTCCATTGCTGCGCGTATCGCCCGCCCGCTGGGGCTGGATTTTCATGTGGGCCTGGCGGATGACCAGTTTCATCGCGTGGCCCACATCGCACGCGGCAAAGGCAATGCCGGTGACGACGCTGCCCAGCGCGTGCTGCAGGCGACGATGCGTGAGCCGGCTTCGATCACTGCCAAGGCGTTTACCAACCCGCCGTCGATCATGACCAGCACCAACAAACCGGAGTGGCGCCGCATGCAGCAACCGGCGGCCAACGGCCACGGCAATGCGCGCAGTCTTGCCGGTTTCTATAACGGTCTGCTCGATGGCAGCCTGCTTGAAGCAGACATGCTCAATGAGCTGACTCGGGAACACAGCCTCGGCCAGGACAAGACATTGCTGACCTCGACCCGTCTGGGACTGGGCTGCATGCTCGATCAGCCGGGCGTTGCCAACGCGACCTACGGCCTGGGGCCCAAAGCCTTTGGCCATCCGGGGGCGGGCGGTTCGGTAGGTTTTGCCGATCCTGATCACGAGGTTGCCTTTGGCTTCGTTACCAATACGTTGGGGCCCTACATTTTGATGGACCCACGTGCTCAGAAACTGGTCGGGGTTCTGCGTGAGTGTTTGCAGTAAGTATCGGCTATAAGTGCTTGTTTCATACCGACTGTCAGTTAAATGGCTGTAACAGGAACCGTACGACGGTTTCTTTTTCCAACTGCATCTTTATGCATGTTATACCGGCGTAGTTACGTCCTTCTGTCTGATCAAAACCGTTGCGGGTTACCCATGTCGTCTAATAAAAGCCTCGTTCTCGCCCTGTGCATCGCCGTGACCGGCTGTGCCCAAACCCCACAATCCGACTCTGCTGCAACCGGAGGCCATTGGTGGCAGTTCGGTTCCGGCAGCGAGTCCGCTGACGCAGGCACCGCTGCCAAGGCCCCGGCACCGAGCCCGGCGCCCGCTCCGGTTGCCAAGGCTGCTGCAACGCCGGCACCTGCGGCAGGTGCTGAAAACAGCGCGCCGTGGTACTGGCCGTTCGGTTCGAACGATAACGCGCAGGCCAAACCTGATGCCGTGGCCGACAAGCCGGCAGCCAAGCCCGCTGCGCCGGCGATGGTTGCCAAATCGGAGACTGACACCAAGTGGTGGTGGCCGTTTGGCAACGATTCCGCCAAGGACGAGCCGAAAGCGCTGCCGATGCCTGATCCGAAAGTGACCCAGGCCTGGCTGGACGAGTACGAGCCGCGCCTGCGCGCTGCAATCAAGGACAGCCCGTTCCAGCTTGAGCGTCGCGAAGACCTGCTGGCAATCACCGCGCCAGTCGACAGCTCGTTCAACCCTGACCGTCCGGCCATGCTGCTGCCGAACACGCTGGGTCCGATCACCCGTCTGGCCAAGGTGGTCGAAGGCGATCAGAAAACTGCCGTGCTGATCCTCGGTCATGCCGACACTTCGGGTCCTACCGAAGCCAACCAGAAGATCAGCCAGGAGCGCGCGCAGTCGGTTGCCGCGATTTTCCGTCTCAGTGGCCTGGAGCGTAACCGCCTGAGCCAGCGTGGCATGGGTGCGGTGATGCCGCGTGCCGCCAACGACAGCCTGCAGGGCCGTGCGCTCAACCGCCGGGTCGAGATCCTCATGACGCCGCAGGACACCATGCGCGCGCTGATGGCCCGTTATGCGCTGCCGCCGGTTGCTCCGGTCATGGTTGCCACCCAGGACGTCAAGCCAGTAGCGCCAGCACCTGCTGCCGCGCCTGCCAAGAAAGCCGCCGTGGCGAAGAAAGACACTGCCAAGAAAGCGCCGGCCAAGGCCAGCACTGCCAAAAAGGCAGCGCCTGCCAAGACCACCGCAGCAGCTAAAAAACCAGCAGCGACCAAGGCCAAGGCGCCCGCCAAGAAAGATGACAGCCAGGCCAGTAACTGAGGCCTGGTTACCTCACGACTTTCGTCTCCACGCTCCGCGCTTTGCGTTGTGCACAAGTCCTGAATAGCCTGAAAAACAAGGCTTTCAGGCTTCTGCCCGGAGGGCGTGGGAGCGAACTTGTTCGCGAAAAGGCCGGTACAGTCTGCGAAATGTATCGTCTGAATCACCGTCTTCGCGAACAAGTTCGCTCCCACGGCCTTCGGCCAGAATCAAAAACGAATGTGTGATAACGGCGAGCGCCGAGCCTCGTAACGAGAGTTAGCTAACGTTCATGATATCTGCGCAGGAATGAAACCATGACTCAGACCCTGGCCGACATGCGCCGTGATTACACGCGCGACGGGTTGACCGAAGCGCAATCGCCGGACGAGCCCTTTGCACTCTTTCATGCATGGTTTGCCGACGCGGTGAACACCGAGCAGCCGCCGGTCGAGGCTAACGCCATGACATTGGCGACGGTCGATGAGCAAGGACGTCCACATTGCCGCGTCTTGCTGCTCAAGGGCCTGGACACTCAGGGCTTCACGTTTTTCACTAACTACGAGAGCGCCAAGGGCCAGCAGATCGCTGCACGTCCATTTGCCGCGATGACTTTCTTCTGGCCGACACTGGAGCGCCAGGTGCGTATCGAGGGTCGGGTGGAGAAAGTCTCTGCGCAAGAATCCGACGCTTATTACCAGGTGCGCCCTCTGGGCAGCCGTCTGGGTGCATGGGCCTCGCCACAGAGTCGCGTGATCGCGGATCGCGACGAACTGGAAGGCCTGATCAGACAGACGGAACAACGCTTCGCAGACACCCAGCCACACTGCCCCGAGCACTGGGGTGGCTATCGTCTTTTGCCCGAGCGGATCGAGTTCTGGCAGGGTCGCTCCAGTCGACTTCACGACCGTTTGAACTATCGTTTGATAGACGACAGATGGACACTCGAGCGCCTTGCACCCTGATTGAATTATTCGTTTGGCCAATCGTCTGAGCGTTATACGGGCCGTGGCTGTATGAGGCCTGAATCAATTTAATTTGCAGGCTCGGGGCCGTGACAGCACCTTTGTCGGGTAGTCTAATGGCCACTGATTCCTCTGGAGATTCCTTTTATGCGCAAGTCTGCTCTTCTGGTTGCTTCGTTCACTGCCATGGCTCTGATGCTGGGCGGTTGTACCTCGAATCTGACCGGTGATTCCTATTCCCGTGACGAGGCCAGGACCGTACAGACAGTTCGCATGGGGACGATCGAATCCTTGCGTCCGGTCAAGATCGAGGGCACCAAGACCCCGATCGGCGGCGCGGCGGGTGCAGTTGTTGGTGGTGTGGGCGGCAGCGCTATCGGTGGCGGTCGCGGCAGTATCGTGGCAGCGGTCATCGGTGCAGTGGCCGGTGGCCTGCTGGGTTCGGCGACCGAGGAAGGCCTGACCCGTACGCAAGGTGTCGAAATCACCGTGCGTGAGGATGACGGCAGCATGCGTGCCTACGTGCAGCAGGTTCAGGAAAACGAGATTTTCCGGGTTGGCGAGCGCGTGCGCATCATGAGCGTCAACGGCACCAGCCGCGTTACCCACTGATCTGCAACACCGCACAGCAAAACCCCGAGCCGCAATGCTCGGGGTTTTTTATTGCCGGGCGTGAATGCTCCCACAAGGCTTATGTATAACGATAGTCAGACCGGGGTCAGCCCTCGATCCCCAGCATGTCGCGCACCAGCGCTTCGGCCACCCGAATGCCGTCTACGCCAGCCGAGAGAATCCCGCCCGCATAGCCAGCGCCTTCACCGGCCGGGTAAAGGCCTTTGGTGTTCAGGCTTTGCAGAGTCGGCCCGCGGGTAATGCGCAGCGGTGCCGAGGTGCGGGTTTCGATGCCGGTCAGCACAGCGTCGTGCAGCGAGAAGCCTTTGATCTGCTTGTCGAACGCAGGCAACGCTTCACGAATGGCTTCGATGGCAAAGGCGGGCAGGGCCTCGGCAAGGTCCACCAGCTTCACACCCGGCTTGTAGGACGGTTCAACGCTGCCCAGAGCGGTCGAGGCCCGGCCTGCAATGAAGTCGCCGACCAGTTGCGCAGGCGCTTCGTAGCTGCTGCCGCCGAGCAGATAGGCGTGGGATTCCAGACGCTCCTGCAGCTCGATACCGGCCAGCGGGCTGCCAGGGTAGTCCTGTTCCGGCGAGATACCGACCACGATGCCCGAGTTGGCATTGCGTTCGTTGCGTGAGTATTGGCTCATGCCGTTGGTGACCACTCGGCCTGGCTCTGACGTGGCTGCCACGACCGTGCCGCCAGGGCACATGCAGAAGCTGTAGACCGAGCGGCCGTTGCTGGCGTGGTGCACCAGCTTGTAATCGGCTGCGCCGAGCTTCGGGTGATCGGCGTACTTGCCCAGTCGCGCGCGGTCGATCAACGATTGCGGGTGTTCGATGCGGAAGCCCACCGAGAACGGCTTGGCTTCCATGAACACGCCACGGCCGTGCAGCATGCGGAAGGTGTCACGGGCACTGTGGCCCAGCGCCAGAATCACGTGCCGGGACTCGATCTGTTCGCCGCTGTCCAGTTGCACACCCAGCAATTGGCCGTCCTCGATCATCACGTCGGTCACGCGCTGCTGAAAGCGCACTTCGCCGCCCAGCGCTTCGATCTGATGGCGCATGTTCTCGACCACGCCCGTCAGGCGGAACGTGCCGATATGCGGCTTGCTGACATAGAGGATTTCATCCGGCGCGCCGGCCTTCACGAACTCGTGCAGCACCTTGCGGCCGATGAATTTCGGGTCCTTGATCTGGCTGTAAAGCTTGCCGTCGGAAAAGGTCCCGGCACCGCCCTCGCCAAATTGCACGTTGGACTCGGCGTTGAGGACGTTTTTGCGCCACAGCGCCCAGGTGTCCTTGGTGCGCTGGCGAACTTCGGTGCCGCGCTCAAGGATGATCGGCTTGAAGCCCATCTGCGCGAGCAGCAGGCCGGCAAAGATACCGCAGGGGCCGAAACCCACAACGATCGGGCGCTCTGTCAGCCCCTCTGGAGCGTGACCGACGACTTTGTAGCTGACATCAGGTGCCGGGCCGACATGGCGGTCATTGGCCAGCTTGCGCAGCAGTGCTTCTTCATCCTTGACCTGGAAGTCGATGGTGTAGATGAAGCACAGCTCGGAAGACTTTTTGCGCGCGTCGTAGCTGCGCTTGAAGAGGGTAAAATCCAGCAGTTCGCCGCTGTCGATACCCAGGTGCTTCAAGAGCGCAACGCGCAGGTCTTCTTCCGGATGATCGATCGGCAGCTTGAGTTCGGTGATTCGTAACATTAAGGGGTCCAGTTTTCGGGCCGCAGGTTCAGCCCGACAGCACTACAAGAACCGGCGATTATAAGCGCTGAACCCCTTTGGCGGCGAGCCTGGGCGATCAGTCGTCGCGTGAACCGCCGTAATAACCGCAGCCACGCTGGGCCTGGCCGTTGATGCGCAGCTCTGCGGTGAGGTGTTGCACCGAGCCGTCGACGCTGTCGACGCAGCGCTGTGGCGCGACCCAGATCTCGATGCGCTGGTTGTTGGCTTCGCTGCTGACGCTGAAACTGCCGTCCGGCAGCTTCTCTTCCACGTAGGGCAGCGCCAGTGGCGCAACGCCCTCGCGCTCCAGAACCATGCCCTTGCCGCTGACATTGACGTTCCAGGCGGGCTTGTTGCCATTGACGTGCAATGTCAGGCGTTTGAAATTGAGGTCTTCACAGGCCTGACCGGGGCGTTCGACGCGGTACAGCTGATGCAGGTCCAGCTGACCGTCACTGTTGGCCGCCTTGCTTGCGGCAAAGCTGCCGCGCAGATCGGCAAACACCGTGCCCTTGCTGTCTGCCAGCGAGGCCGCTTCCTGCAGAATGCCGGTGTTGCCGCGATCCTTGACCACGTAGCGACGCTGCTCGTTACACGGCTTGAACAGCAACTGGCCGTTTTCCCCGGTCAGGTCGCCCTGCATACGGAGCATGCCCGCGGTGGAAACCTTCGGTTCCTCGGCCTGTTTACCGAGCAACTGACACCCGGCAAACAGCGGTAGAAGAGCAAATACGAGGACGGAACGGGCAGCGAACATGATGTGGTCTCCAGACAAGTGCCGCCACGTTACTCAGACTGGAGGTGCATCACAAGGGTCGGGATGCTTATCGCGCGAGCAGTGGCTTTGACTATCGTTCAGGTTTGGCTCTGACCATAGGGGCGATCTTGTTCGCGAAGGGGCCGTTTTGTTCGACGAAAATACATCGTTTAAACGAACGTCTTCGCGAACAAGCGAAGCGTCGCCCGATTCGCGCCTGCAAAACCGTTTCGGCCTCTCGGGACGTTATGTGAGCTTAGCCGCCCAGATACGCGTCCCGTACTTTCGGATCGACCAGCAGTTCTTCACCTGTGCCTTGCATGACCACGCGGCCGTTTTCCAGTACGTAGGCACGGTCGGCGACTTTCAGGGCCTGGTTGGCGTTCTGTTCGACCAGAAACACCGTCACGCCATCGCGGCGCAGCTGTTCGACGATCTCGAAAATCTGCTGGATGATGATCGGCGCCAGACCCAGCGAAGGTTCGTCCAGCAACAGCAGCTTGGGCTTGCTCATCAGTGCACGGCCAATGGCCAGCATCTGCTGTTCGCCGCCGGACATGGTGCCGCCGCGCTGATTGAAGCGTTCCTTGAGGCGGGGAAAGAGGTGCAGAACCTTGTCCATCTGTTCCTGATAATCCTCTTTTTCCGTGAAGAAGCCGCCCATCGCCAGATTCTCTTCAACGGTCAGACGCGCAAACACCCGACGGCCTTCCGGCACCACGGCAATGCTCTTGCGCATGATGATCGACGACTCCAGCCCGACCAGTTCCTCGCCCATGTAGCGAATACTGCCGCTTTGGGCGCGCGGCGAGCCGCACAGGGTCATCAGCAGGGTGGACTTGCCCGCGCCGTTGGCGCCGATCAGGGTGACAATTTCACCCTGGCGTACTTCCACGTTGACGCTGTGCAGCGCCTGGATCTTGCCGTAGAAGGTGGAAACGTTTTCGAACTGCAGCATTTACGCTTCCCCCAGGTAGGCTTTGATCACATCGGGATTGTCACGAATCTGTTCCGGCGTGCCATCGGCCAGAGGCGTGCCCTGATTGATCACCACGATGTGGTCGGAAATGCTCATCACCAGTTTCATGTCGTGCTCGATCAACAGGACCGTCGCGTTGTGCTCGCTGCGCAACACGCCGATCAGTGCTTTCAGATCATCGGTTTCTCTGGGGTTCAGACCCGCTGCCGGTTCGTCGAGCATCAGAATGCGCGGACGCGTCATCATGCAGCGGGCGATTTCCAGGCGGCGTTGCTGACCGTAGGCCAGCGTCCCGGCAGGGCGGTTGGCGAATTCCCGTAGGTTGACCGCCTCAAGCCAGTGCTCGGCGTAGTCCATGGCTTCACGTTCGCTGCGGCGGAACGCGGGCGTCTTGAACAGGCCGGACAGGAAGTTGGTGTTCAAATGCCGGTGCTGGGCAACCAGCAGGTTCTCCACCGCGGTCATTTCCTTGAACAGGCGCACGTTCTGGAACGTACGCACCACGCCCTTGCGCGCGATCTGGTGGCCAGCCAGGCCCTGGATCGGCTCACCGTCGAGCAGAATCGTGCCCGCGCTCGGCCGGTAGAAACCGGTCAGGCAGTTGAAAACTGTCGTCTTGCCGGCGCCATTGGGGCCGATCATCGACACGACCTGCCCCTGATTGACGGTCAGGGCAACGCCATTGACCGCCAGCAGGCCGCCAAAACGCATGCTCAAGCCAGTGGCTTGCAGTAATGGGCGGCTCATTTCGGCAGCTCCGCTTTCAATTTCATTTCGGGGCGCTGCATCGGCAGGAAGCCTTGTGGACGCCAGATCATCATCAGCACCATCAGCGCGCCGAACATCAGCATGCGGTAGTCACTGAACTCACGCATCAGCTCAGGCAACAGGATCATCACGATGGCTGCCAGGATCACACCCAGTTGCGAGCCCATGCCACCCAGCACCACGATGGCCAGGATGATTGCCGACTCGATGAAAGTGAACGATTCCGGAGTGATCAGACCCTGACGTGCAGCAAAGAAGCTGCCCGCGAAGCCTGCGAATGCAGCGCCAAGGGTGAAGGCCGAGAGCTTGATTACGGTCGGGTTCAGACCCAGTGCGCGGCAGGCGATTTCGTCTTCGCGCAGGGCTTCCCAGGCCCGGCCGATCGGCATGCGCAGCAGGCGATTGATGACGAACAACGCCGCCAGTGCCAGCAGCAGGGCGATCAGGTAGAGGAAGATGACCTTGTTGATCGAGTTGTACGGCAGGCCGAAGAACTCGTGGAAGGTCTGCATGCCCTCAGCGGCCTTGCGCTCGAAGGTCAGACCGAAGAGGGTCGGCTTTTCGATGTTGCTGATGCCGTTCGGACCGCCAGTGATATCGGTCAGGTTACGCAGGAAGATGCGGATGATCTCGCCGAACCCCAGCGTCACGATGGCCAGATAGTCGCCGCGCAGACGCAACACCGGAAAGCCCAGCAGGAATCCGAACAGCGCCGCCATCAACCCCGCGATCGGCAGGCAGATCCAGAAACCGAGCCCGTAATAGTGCGACAGCAGGGCATAGCTGTAGGCGCCGACCGCATAGAAACCGACATAGCCCAGGTCAAGCAGACCTGCCAGGCCGACCACGATGTTCAGGCCGAGGCCGAGCATCACGTAGATCAGGATCAGCGTGGCAATGTCCACCGCACCGCGCGACCCGAAGAATGGCCAGATGAAGGCCAGCACGATGAGCGCCGCGAGGCCCCAGCGCTGGGTTTTCGGCTGGGTCAGGAAGTCGCTGGTCTTTTGCGGGATCAGCGGTTTGTCGGAGCCGCGACGCAGGCCGCTGATCTGCTCGGCAAACAATACGCGCAGAAACAGCAGGACCGAACACACGGCAATGATGGTCAGGGTCAGCGGGCTGGCGTTCTGCACTTGCAGGGTGACGCCGGAAAAGGCCAGTTTCAGGCCGAACACCGGGTAGGCCACAGCCCAGACCAGTGCGGCGCTGAACAGCGCCTGTTTGAAAGACTTGCTCATACTTTCTCAACCTCCGGACGACCCAGAATGCCGGTCGGTCGGAACAGCAGCACCAGGACCAGCAGGCCGAAAGCCACGACGTCCTTGTACTGATCACCAAAAATATCGGCACCGAAGGCTTCGGCGACGCCCAGCACCAGGCCACCGAGCACGGCGCCCGGGATCGAACCGATACCGCCCAGTACCGCAGCCGTGAAGGCTTTCAGGCCGACGAGGAAACCGGCGTTGGGGTTGATCACGCCGTATTGCATGCTCAGCAGCATGGCGGCGACGGCGGCCAGTGCAGCACCGACCACGAAGGTCAGGGCGATGATGTTGTTGGTGTTGATCCCGAGCAGATTGGCCATCTTCATGTCCTCGGCGCAGGCGCGGCAGGCGCGACCCATTCGCGAGCGGGAGATGAACAGGGTCAGACCGGTCATGGCCACCAGGGTGACGACGAACACCACGATCTGCATGTAGGAAATCAGCACTTCCTCTGCGCCACCGGGCCCGAACGAGAGGCTGCCGGGCAGCAGGTTGGGGATGGCGAAGTTGCCGGAGCCCTGGGAAAGCTGGACCGAGTTCTGCAGAAAGATCGACATGCCGATGGCAGAAATCAGTGGAATCAGACGGTTGCTGTTGCGCAACGGACGGTAGGCTACGCGCTCGATGCTGTATCCGTAGGCACTGGTCACGATGATCGCAGCGGCAAAACCGGCAATCATCAGCAACGGCAGGCTGTGAATCCCCAGCATCGCCAGACCGGCGAGTGCCATGAAAGCTACATAGGAACCGATCATGTACACCTCGCCATGGGCGAAGTTGATCATTCCGATGATGCCGTACACCATCGTGTAACCGATGGCGATCAATGCATACGTACTGCCAATGGTCAGGCCATTGACCAGCTGCTGCATGTAGTGGAATAACTCGGGCATTTACCGCGCTCCTAAAAACCTGATCTGCATTTCTCTGACCTGCGCCGGGGTGGCATTCTGTCGATGCGTAGCCTGTTGCGCTGCCAAGGAACCGCTATTGACGGTTTTAAGATTTTCAGGGGGCCTCGTGCATGCCGTTCGGGTCGCCGAAACGTGCGTACGGGCCTGGATTCGTAAAACAAAGCCCACTGCGCTGGCAGTGGGCTTTGAGGGTTGACGCAAGCAGCTTATTTGGCGGCTTCGGTCTTGGGTTTGCCGAAGTGCCACTCGTAGACCACGAACTGGAAGTTCTTCAGGTCACCTTTTTCGTCGTAGCTCAGCTCGCCCATTGGCGTCTTGAAGGTACCGGCATGAATGGCAGCAGCCACCTTGGTGGTGTCTTCGGACTTGGCGGCCGCGATGCCGTCAGCAATGACCTGCACGGCGGAGTAGGACGGGTACACGAAAGGGCCGCTCGGGTCCTGGCTCTTGGCCTTGAAGGCTTCGGTCAGTGCCTTGTTGGCCGGGTCCTGGTCGAAGGATTTTGGCAGGGTGACCAGCAGGCCTTCGGAAGCTTCGCCAGCAATTTGCGAGATCGACTCGTTGCCGACGCCTTCAGGGCCCATGAACTTGGCGTTCAAGCCTTTTTCCTTGGACTGTCGCAGGATCTGGCCCAGTTCAGGGTGGTAGCCGCCGTAGTAGACGAAGTCGACGTTGGCCTGCTTGAGTTTTTGGATCAGCGAGGAGAAGTCCTTGTCGCCAGCGTTGATGCCTTCGAACAGTGCAACCTTGACGCCTTTTTTCTCCAGCGTCTGCTTGACGGCTGTCGCGATACCTTCGCCGTACTGCTGCTTGTCGTGGATGACTGCAACGATTTTCGGCTTGGCGACGTCGGCAATGTAGTTGCCAGCGGCCGGACCTTGGGCGCTGTCGAGACCGATGGTGCGGAACACCAGTTTGTAGCCGCGCGCGGTGATTTCCGGGCTGGTGGCAGCCGGGGTCACCATGATGATGCCTTCGTCTTCGTAAACGTCGGAGGCTGGCTGAGCGGAGCTGGAGCAGAGGTGGCCGACCACGTATTTCACGCCGTCATTGACCACTTTGTTGGCGACCGCAACGGCCTGTTTCGGATCGCAGGCGTCATCGTATTCGACGGCTTCAAGCTTTTTGCCATCCACGCCGCCTTTGGCGTTGATCTGCTCGATGGCCATCTTGGCGCCATTGAACTGCATGGTGCCGTATTCGGCGACAGGGCCGGTCTTGGGGCCGGCGATGCCGATCTTGATGGTGTCAGCTGCGAACGAATGGCTGGCAACCCCCGCCATAACCAGTGCGGCAAACAGCCTTGAAAGCTTATTGGTACCCTTAGTCATGATGCTCCACTCTTGCGTTGTAGTTTTTATAATCCTGATGGCCAAGGCTCCAGGACCGATTCGATCACCGGTTGTCCCACGCCGCCAACTGTACCGGAACAGTTTAGAGCGCGGTTCGCTGGCTTGGAAAGCCGGGCGTCTGGGGACAAACCTGTGGGTGTCGCTTAATCGAAAGAAAGTTACAGAATCGAACCGCTTGAGCGTCTGAAATCACTTCAGATCCATAAGGTTATCTGCACTTCCCTGCGATAAATCGCCTGCTTCTGGGCTTGCCGGTGGGAAAGTCAGCGCTATCATTGCGCCGATTTTCTTTTTGGTGAAACCCATGACGCAAGAACCTAGCACCCTCTATGCCAAACTGCTTGGCGAAACCGCCTCAATTACCTGGACTGAATTGCAACCATTCTTTGCCAAGGGTGCCCTGTTGTGGGTCGAGTTGCCTCTGGATTTGATCGAAGTCGCCGAGGCAGTGGCCGAAAATGATGCAGCCAGGGTGTCTGCATGGCTGGCTGAGGGGCGGGTTGGCAAGGTGTCTGAAACCAAGGCGCTTGGGCTGGTGGAGACAGATCCGCTGCTCTGGGCTGTGGTAGTGGCACCTTGGGTTTTGATTCAAAACAGGGCGCAGGACTGATTTGCGCACCAGTCAGGTGCCTTACGGCTTTCCGGAGTGAGTTGGAAGGTAACTCTTCGGCAGCCCGCGTAGCGTAAAACCACACCGTGGAGGTCTCGGTTTTCGCGGGCTGCACTGTTTCTTTCGACGATGGCGCCGTGCGCTGCGCCTTCAGGTACGAACAGGTCTGGGGCTGGCGAAATCGTCATTCTCAGACAGTTCGGCAAACACATCCGGAATGTCCGGTGTTTCGCTGTCCGGCTCCTGGCTGTGCTGTTGTGGCAGGGCAGACCAGCGGGTCGTGGGTTCGCGCTGGTTCATCTGTCTGGCAAGGGGCAGGATGCGCTCCAGCGGCTGGGGCCTGCTGAACAGATAACCTTGTACGTAATCACTGCCAAACTGCCTGAGAAACTCCAGCTGATCCTGGGTTTCGACGCCTTCGGTCACGACTTTCAAGCGCAGCGTATGCGCCATGACGAGGATTGCCTGAACGATTTCCATGTCCTGCGGGGACTGGGGGATGTCGATAATGAACGAACGGTCGATCTTTAGCGTATCCAGTGGCAGCCGCTTGAGATAGGCGAGCGACGAGTAACCCGTGCCGAAGTCGTCGATCGACAGGGAAACACCCAGGCTGCGAATGTGCTTGAGCATCAGGATGGTGTTGCTGATGTTGCCCATCAAGGCATTTTCGGTCACCTCCAGTTCCAGCCGTCCAGGCGCTGCGTCGGCATCGGCCAGCGCCCGCTCAACCTCCTCGACCAGTTCGTTGCGGCCCAGCGTCAGCGCTGAGCAGTTGACGGAGATGATCAGCTGTTCCAGCCCTTCCTGATGCAAAGTGCGCAGGTCGTGACAGGCGCGGCGCAGCACCCAGTTGTCCAGTTCGGCAATCAGGCCGTTGGCCTCGGCAATGCCGATGAAGCGTGCTGGTACCAGCAGGCCGTGGTGCGGGTGATTCCAGCGTACCAGCGCCTCGAGCTTGGCAACGTGGCCGGTGCGCATGTCGACGATAGGCTGGTAATACACCTGCAGCCCCGTGCCCTCGCGCAGGGCATTGCGCAGCTCTTCTTCCAGTTGCAGCTCCAGACTGGCCTTGGTCTTGAGCGCCGGGTTGAAGAAGTTGACGCCGTTGCGCCCTTTGTCCTTTGACTGGTAAAGCGCGAGGTCCGCGTGCTTGAGCAGCTCATCGCAGGTCGAGCCGTCACGCGGGAACACGGCAATGCCGATACTGGTGGTCATGACCATGCGCCTGCCTGCCAGCGCGATGGTCTCCTTCATTTTGTGCATGACCCGATGAGCCAGATGCCGTGCCTCTTCGTAGTCCGGAATGCTCAGCAGAATGCAGAATTCGTCGCCGCCGAAACGGGCTACCACGTCCTGGGCGCGGGTAGCACTGCGGATGCGCTCGGCGATCACCTTGAGCAGCTCGTCACCCGCATCATGGCCCAGGCTGTCGTTGATGCGCTTGAAGTGGTCGATGTCGAGGAACATCACTGCGAGCATGCCTTTGGTGTAGGTGTGCTCCTGCAGCTTCTCGGCGAAGATCTGATTGAAACCGCGGCGGTTGATCAGATTGGTCAGCGGGTCGTAATGCGCAACCTGCTGAAGCGAGACGCGTGCCTGATCCAGCTGGGTAAGCAGTGCATTGACCCGCTGCAGATCATGCTCCTTGCCTTGCAGTTTCTTGTCGGCCATTGCCGCGCTGATGCTGCCGGCGATGATCAGCAGGGCGATGGCCGCGATGGTAAGCCCCAGCTGTAGGCTGTTTTCGGTGGTGGGGCCGTGCAGTTCAGTGCCTTCGGGTACCACCAGCCGCAGCGCCTTCATGCCCATCAGGTGCATGGTCAACAGGCCTGCGCCCAGCAGAAGGCTGACCGCGTAACGGAACATCTGATGAAACATGCCGCTGTACTGACGCAAGTGCCGGGACAGGGTCAGGAGCGCAATGCTGGAAAGGACCGCCACCACAATCGACAGGGCAAACATCCGCGGCTCGTAGTACTGCGTGGCAGTGGAGCGCATGGCCGACATGCCCAGGTAGTGCATGACACTGATGCCGATCCCCATTACCACCGCGCTGATCAGGCAGCGCCTCAAGGTCAGCTCGGGGATAGTCAGTGCTCGCATGGCCACCAATGCGGTGATCAATACGATCAGCAGGGAAGTCAGCGTGATGGAGAGGTCATAGGCGATTTTGAGCGGTGCCTGGAAGGCCAGCATGCTGATGAAGTGCATCGCCCATACGCCACCGGCCAGGCATAGCGCGCCCAGCGCTTTCCAGAGGCGACGGCTTTTGAGGGCGTCGACCTGGATGACACGGTCCGCAATGTCCAGCGTGGCAAAGCACGCAGCACAGGCCACGCCGTAAGCCAGCGCGACCAGAAACAGGTTGTGACTACAGTCGATCAACAATTGCACGTCCGCTGGTGGGTCAGCGAATACGTTCAAACCCAGCCAATCCATAGCTTGCCCTATTCTCACTGCAAGGGCGCCAGGGCTGAAAGCCTGGCGTTGTAAGCTGAGTATAGAAGCTGTTTACAACCTGCCAATACACGAGGTGCCAATTTGGCATCAAAGTGATGGCTGGCGTGTTCAGGCTCCATGATTGGGAGGACGCAGAGCGTCCGGAAAGGCATGCCCACGCGGAGCATGGGCACGATAGGGGGGGTTGCGGATATCTAGGCGCTACGGGACACATCGTTCCTCACGCTCCAGCGTGGGAACGCCTTTCATGACGCTCTGCGTCATAGCCTGAGCAGGAGCGCCATGCCCATGCGGCGCATGGGCGTGGCAGGTGGGTGTGTAACCGGTCTTCAGCCTGCGACCAGTACCCGGATGGCTTCCAGACGCAGGGCCGCTTTTTCAAGCATGGCCAGCCCCTGTTCACGTTGCGCGCGCAGAGCTACCAGTTCACTGTCGCGCACGGTCGGATTGACCGCTTGCAATGCCGTCAGGCGGGCCAGCTCTTCTTCGGTGTCGGCTGCCAGGCGGCGCTGGGCTTCGGCGACGCGCTCTGCGTGTTTCGGCGTGATTTTCTCTTCGCCCGCGTTGATCCTCGGGGTCAGTTGGTCGCGTTGTGCCTGGATAAACTTGTTGGCGCTGGCACGGGGCACACTTTCGAGCTGATCATTGAGCGTGTTGAACGACACACGGCTGGCCAGATCGTTGCCATTCGGGTCGAGCAGGCAGCGCAGCGCGGCAGGCGGCAGATAACGTCCCAGTTGCAGCGAGCGCGGCGCAACCACCTCGCTGACGTAGATCAGTTCCAGCAGAACGGTGCCAGGCTTGAGCGCCTTGTTCTTGATCAGCGCCACGGCGGTGTTGCCCATCGAACCGGACAGCACCAGATCCATGCCGCCTTGCACCATCGGGTGCTCCCAGGTGATGAACTGCATGTCCTCGCGGGACAGCGCCTGATTGCGGTCGTAGGTAATGGTCACGCCTTCGTCGTCGCCCAGCGGGAAGCTGGCGTCGAGCATCTTTTCACTCGGCTTGAGGATCAGGGCGTTTTCCGAATGGTCCTCGCTGTCGATGCCAAACGCGTCGAACAGGGTTTCCATGTAGATCGGCAGGCTGAACTGATCGTCCTGATCGAGGATCGCTTCGACCAGCGCTTCGCCTTCGCCAGCACCGCCGGAATTGAGTTCCAGCAAACGGTCGCGACCGGTATGCAGTTCGCTTTCCAGGCGCTCGCGTTCGCTGCGGGCTTCATCGATCAGGGTTTGCCACTCGTCGTCGTCACCGCTTTCCAGCAGCGGCAGCAGGCGCGGGCCGAACTGATGCTGCAGGGCGTTGCCGGTCGGGCAGATATTGAGGAACGCGTTGAGCGCTTCGTGATACCACTGGAACAGACGGGCCTGCGGACTGGTTTCCAGGAACGGGACGTGCAGCTCGATGGTGTGCTTCTGGCCGATCCGGTCCAGACGCCCGATACGCTGCTCCAGCAAGTCCGGGTGCGACGGCAGATCGAACAGGACCAGATGGTGGGAGAACTGGAAGTTGCGGCCTTCGCTGCCGATTTCCGAACAGATCAGCACCTGGGCGCCGAACTCTTCGTCTGCAAAGTAGGCCGCTGCACGGTCGCGCTCGAGAATGTTCATGCCTTCGTGGAACACCGTCGCGGGGATGCCGGAGCGCACACGCAGCGCGTCTTCCAGGTCCATGGCGGTTTCGGCGTGGGCACAGATGACCAGCACCTTGACGCGTTTGAGCATTTTCAGGGTATCGATCAGCCAGTCGACGCGTGGATCGAAGCGCCACCAGCGCTCTTCTTCACTGACTTCCGATTGCGACTGGAAGCTGACTTCCGGGTAAAGATCGGCGTGCTCGCCGACCGGCAATTCGAGGTATTCGACGGGGCAGGGCAGCGGGTATTGATGCAGCTTGCGCTCCGGGAAGCCCTGCACCGCGGCGCGGGTGTTGCGGAACAGCACGCGGCCGGTGCCGTGACGGTCGAGCAGTTCGCGAATCAGGCGCGATTTGGCTTCTTCGTCGCCGGTATTCACTGCGGCCAGCAGCGAATCGCCTTCGGCACCCAGGAAGCCGTGAATGGTCTCCTGCGCTGCTGCGGACAGCTTGCCCTTGTCGAGCAACTCCTGAACGGCCTGGGCCACCGGGCGATAGTTCTCGCTCTCGGCGCGGAAGGCCTTGAGGTCGTGGAAACGGTTTGGGTCCAGCAGGCGCAGACGGGCAAAGTGGCTGTCCTGGCCTAGTTGTTCCGGCGTCGCGGTCAGCAGCAGTACGCCGGCAATGACTTCGGCCAGTTGTTCGACCAGCGAATATTCGCGGCTGGCCTTGTCTTCGTGCCAGACCAGGTGGTGCGCTTCGTCAACCACCATCAGGTCCCAGCCTGCCGCAAACAGGGCGTCCTGGGCTTTTTCGTCTTCGACCAGCCATTCCAGGGCAACCAGCGCAAGCTGGGTATCTTCGAACGGGTTGCCGGCATCGCTTTCCATGAAACGCTCGGCGTCGAACAGCGCAACCTGCAGGTTGAAGCGGCGACGCATTTCCACCAGCCACTGGTGCTGGAGGTTTTCCGGGACCAGGATCAGTACGCGGTTGGCGCGGCCCGACAGCAGTTGGCGATGGATCACCAGACCAGCTTCGATGGTTTTACCCAGGCCCACTTCGTCGGCCAGCAGAACGCGTGGCGCGATACGGTCCGCGACTTCGCGAGCGATGTGCAACTGGTGGGCGATAGGCTGTGCCCGCACGCCACCCAGGCCCCAGAGCGAGGACTGCAATTGACGGCTGGTGTGCTCGAGCGTGTTGTAGCGCAGCGAAAACCATGACAGCTGGTCGATCTGGCCGGCGAACAGACGATCGGTCGCCAGACGGAACTGGATGAAGTTAGACAACTGGGTTTCCGGCAGCGTGACCACTTCGTTTTGCGCGTTCAGGCCGTGGTAGACAAGCAGGCCATCGACATCGTCGACTTCGCGAACGGTCATTTTCCAGTTTTCGAAGTGCGTGATCACGTCGCCAGGGGAGAAGCGCACGCGGGTCAGCGGCGCGTTACGCAGTGCGTACTGACGTGTTTCGCCAGTGGCCGGATAGAGCACGGTCAACAAGCGGCCGTCCTGTGCCAGAACGGTGCCCAAACCCAGCTCGGCTTCGCTGTCACTAATCCAGCGTTGCCCCGGTTGATACTGCTGCGCCATGCTGCCTGTCTCCCGCTTGAAAAAGCTGAGTATGTTAACGGAACGCGCCCCGAAGGCCAAAGGCAGCGTGAAAAAACTCATGGTCAGCGCCGGAACCTATCGAATTTTTGGTTCCATGACACTTATTTCACTGAGAGGGGTCAAAAAAGATCTTATAAACCACCACTGGCTATTCAGCCCGGTTCAAGTTGCCTCGTGCACGGCCGAAACCCCGGTAAGAGGAGATAAAACCATGCTGCAACCTATGCTTCCGTTAAGTGTGGTACCTGTGACATCACAGCTGGATCCGGCCAAACGCATGCCGGACATCCCACCTGTAGCGCCGGTGCAGCAGAGCTCCAGCGAGACCTCCATCGACCTGCACAATGAAGATACTGAGCGCAGCGCGTTGCTGTTGCGTGAAGAGCAACAGCGCCAGCAGCAACAGCAGCAGGCTCCTGGCGGCGGAGAAGCCGAGGAATACGTGGGGCTGGTGGTCCCGGGTGATTCGCTGAACGCCGACAATACCGTACCCGTCGTACCGCTCATCGACGACGAGCCGCGCCAGGGGCTTTGGGTGGATATTCAGATCTGATCGCTGCACCGCCCATGTCTGTACGGGTCACGGGACTGGTCAGGGCTGCTGCGATTGAGCATTATTGGCCCTGATTTCCCGTGTTCGAGAACCGCAAGCCATGAGCGACGATGCACAACTGATCGACCTGGGCGCCGAGCGCGCCAAGCGTATCCACGATCTGAATGACAAGCGCCTCAATGAAGTACGCAATGCCTTCGAGCAGGCCATGCCGCTGGGCAAGCAGAAAAAGTCCGGCAAAAAGCCTAAAAAGCGCTGATCCCGCCGTCACACCCTTGATCTGATCAGTCTGGTTTTACAACAGCTGATCTGGATCAACTCGCCCTTATGCACGCTGCCTTAATCTTGTTCCATCGGATGCGCTGTAGGCGGACACTCGCCTGACTGCATTCAATGAGCACGCAAGGCACTTGGGGCGACTTCGGTCGCCCTTTTTTTCGTCTGTATGCCACGCCCTGTATCGAGCGTCGGGCGTTATCAGTTCACGGTGTTGGCGCCGGCATGGGCCAGGTCATAGGCTCTGGCGGCTTCGGCGGTCTTGATGTCGCGCTGATAGCTCGGCGTCCAGGCGGTCACCGGTGACTTCTGGGTGAAGCTGACATTGCTGCCGATGTCCTTGAAGTGCGCATCGCCATAGTCATCCAGTACGCCGGAGTTGCTGGCCTTGTTGGAAACATCCACGCCTTTTGCGAAATAGTTGGCCTGCGAAAGGATCGTCGCATCCCCCGTCGCGGTGAAGCCGAGGTGGAAGTCGTCGATCGAGTTGTTGAACACATCAAATTGCCCGTGACGCATCAGGCCAGGTGCCCGAACATCAAGGTTGCTGAACACGTTGTTGGCGATGGTCATGCGCGGGTAGCCCTTGTACTCGGCCTTGGCTTGAGCGGAGTCGTCCGGCTGACCGAGAATCACGCCATATTCGTTGTTCTGGAATTTCGAGTTGGTCAGGCTGACGTTGTCTGCCGTCCCGCCGACATAGAGCAGCTTGTCCAGACCTTTGGCGTTCTGATCCTTGGTGCCTGAATAGGTATTGTGGTCGATCCAGTATTTCTGACCGCTGCTGATGAACATCTGCATGTCGCCGTTTTCGCGATAGCGGCTGTCGTGGTGGAAGTTCAGGTTCTGGAAGATGTCATTGCTGGCGGTCTTGCCGCTGGCCAGGTAGATGTTGTGCAGACTGTTACCCTTGTCGGTGCCGAGCAGGGTCTTGTTGGCGCCAAAGTTGATGGTCACCTTGCTGTCGGCAGACAGGTTGGCCCCCAGTTTGACGGTACGGGCTTTGTCGTCCTCCATGTACTTCTTGAGGTCCGCCACGGTATTGACCGTGACGACTTCGCCACCGTTACCGCCGGTGGTGTTGGCCTCTTTGGCGAAACCCACGATGCCGGACATGTCCGCACCCTGGCCATGCGCCGCCGGGGTCGCGGTTTTTGCTGCTTTAACCGGGTTATCGGTTTTGGCGGTGGTGTCCGTCGAAGTTTTCGGCAACGCAGGATCATGGACCACTGCCGGGTTTAGCGCATCGGGTCTGGCGGGTGTCTTGTCTGGGGTGGCACTGCTTGGCTCGGCCGTCCGGGGTGCTGTTTGTGACGGCGCAGCGGGCGTCGGCTCTGTATTTTTTTGCAGTGATACAGGTTGTTCTGAAGGGTGATCGCTCTGCACCACAAAGGGTTTTTCTGCGTTGCCCTGAGGTGTTGAAGGCGTCGACGAGGAAGGGGAAGAGGGCGATTGAGCGAGCGTCGGCGTCTGTTCGCTTTGAGGCTGTGCAGGCCCAGAGCCGTTGTGTAGATTGCCTTCCAGCAGCGAGAGCAGGTTGTTGAGGATGTTGCGGATCGCTTGCACAAGTTTGTTCAGTACTTGCTCACCGTTGCCCCCCATCGCGTTTGAAGACGTGCTCGTGTCAGTCGGCTGGACTCTGGAGCCTAGTGTATTCAGCGAGGAGTGCGGGCCATTGGCCTGCTGTGTCAGGCCGAAGTCGATCAGGTTGCTATTGTGGCCCGGCTTGATGCCTTGGCCTTGAGGCTGCAGTTGATCGGTCTGTGCCGGGGCATCCTGCGCAGAAACCCCGGAAACGGGGTAATAGTTTCTGTTGATCGTATTCATGGCTGATTTCCCCGCCTGTGAAATGAACAATTCGTGACCCGGATAGGGAGCGCTACTGGTTCCCTGAGTGGAAAGCGCAGGAAAGCAGTTCCGGTTGCATCATGAATTTTTTGTTCAGGCCACTGGCGAGTCTGGCGTGCGCGCTGCGTGGCACACGCCTGTGCGCGGTATCAGCCGAAAGTGATCTCGGGCAATACGGTCAGGTCGACGGTCTGCTGCTTGCGCGGTGCGAGAATCTCGGCTTCGCCGTCTACAACCAGCTCATCGTTCTGATTGAAAACGCGGGTGGCGATGCGCACGCGGAACTTCGGCAGTTTTTCCAGGATTTCCAGGCGCACAGTCAGGGTATCGCCCAGTTTTACCGGCTTGAGGAAGGTCATCTGCTGACCGATATAAATGGTGCCGGGGCCAGGCAACTCGCAGGCAACCGCCGCACTGATCAGTGCGCCGCTGAACATGCCGTGGGCAATACGCTCCTTGAACATGGTCTTGGAGGCGTATTCGGCGTCCAGGTGGACCGGGTTGTGGTCTCCGGACATGGCGGCGAACAGTTGAATGTCACGCTCTTCCACTGTCTTGCTGTAGCTGGCGGTCTGACCGACTTCAAGGGCTTCGTAAGGCGTGTTGGTGACTTGAGTCATGTGGCTGTCCTGACAATAAAAATGAATTGAAGCGCGCCGGTTCGTGCAATCCGACCTGGCCTTGATTTGTAACACTTGATGACCTGTCGCCGCCAATGCGCGGACAAGATCATTCAGACGCTTGCTGGCGCTCCCCGGATCACATTCAAGGCAAATAATAAGCAAACGTCGTGTGAATACGGCTACTGCGCTATCGGGCAAGTATCTTTACCAGCCCGATTGCCGTGAGCAGTGTATCGCCGACGACAGATTTCAGTCTGAACAGAGACAAGATTCATGCTGCTGATGAGGCCCGGACGATTATTTGCCTGAGGCACTTTAACTGCTAACGTCCGCCCAGACCTATGCAGGGAAAAAGGATAAAAATAATGCAAGCTGACTTCTGGGATGACAAGCGTCCGGCGGGTGTCGACGCCGAGGTGGATCTGCAGACCTACCAATCGGTCGTCGAGGTGTTCGAGCGCTGCTGCAGGAAATTCGCCGACCGGCCTGCGTTCAGCAACATGGGCGTGACGCTGACCTACGCGGAGCTCGAGCGTCACTCCGCCGCCTTCGCCGCGTATTTGCAGCAGCACACGCAACTGGTGCCGGGTGACCGCATTGCCGTACAGATGCCCAATATCCTGCAGTACCCGATCGCCGTATTCGGTGCGATGCGTGCCGGTCTGACGGTGGTCAACACCAATCCGTTGTACACCGCGCGCGAGATGCGCCATCAATTCAAGGACTCCGGTGCCCGGGCGCTGGTCTACCTCAATCTGTTCGGCAAGCTGGTGCAGGAAGTGCTGCCGGACACGGCCATCGAATACCTGATCGAAGTGAAAATGGGCGACATGCAATCGGCTGCCAAGGGCTGGCTGGTCAATACCATTGTCGACAAGGTCAAGAAGATGGTCCCTGAATTCCATCTGCCTCAGGCCGTCGGCTTCAAGCGAACGCTGCGCCTGGGGCGCGACAGCCGCATGCAGGCCGTACCGCGAGGTCTGCAGGATGTTGCCGTTCTGCAGTACACCGGTGGCACCACGGGGCTGGCCAAGGGCGCGATGCTCACCCATGGCAATCTGGTCGCCAACATGCAACAGGTCTACGCCTGCATGCGCCAGCAAGGGCCGCAAGGCGGATCGCTGTTTGAAGAAGGCAAAGAGGTGATGATTGCGCCGCTGCCGCTTTATCACATCTACGCGTTCACGGCGAATTGCATGTGCATGATGATCAGCGGCAATCACAACATTCTGATCACCAACCCTCGCGATATCGGCGGCTTCATCAAGGAACTGGGCAAGTGGAAGTTCACTGCCATGATCGGCCTCAACACACTGTTCGTTGCGCTCATGAACCATCCGGAATTCAAGAATCTGGATTTCTCCGCGCTGAAAAGCACCAACTCCGGCGGCACTGCACTGGTCAAGGCCACGGCCGAGCGCTGGGCGCAGATCACCGGCTGCACGATTGTCGAAGGTTACGGCCTGACCGAAACATCGCCTGTTGCCAGTGCCAATCCCTACGGCACTCTGGCGCGCCTGGGAACCGTGGGCATTCCCGTGCCCGGCACCGCGATGAAAGTCATCGATGACAATGGCATCGAGTTGCCTTTCGGCGAGCGTGGCGAACTGTGCATCAAGGGGCCGCAGGTCATGAAAGGCTACTGGAACCAGCCTGATGCCACAGCCGAATGCCTGGACGCCGAAGGCTGGTTCAAGACCGGTGACATTGCCGTGATTGGCGCTGACGGGTTCGTCAGTATCGTCGACCGCAAGAAAGACCTGATCATCGTGTCCGGTTTCAACGTCTATCCCAACGAAATCGAAGACGTGGTCATGGCTCATCCTAAAGTCGCCAACTGCGCCTGTATTGGCGTGCCGGACGAGCGCTCGGGGGAGGCCGTGAAGCTGTTCGTGGTGGCGCGAGACCCGGGGCTGAGCATTGAAGAGCTCAATGCCTTCTGCAAAGAGAATTTCACCGGCTACAAGGTGCCCAGGCAAATTGTTTTGCGTGATTCATTGCCGATGACTCCGGTGGGCAAGATTCTGCGCCGCGAGCTTCGGGACATCGCCTGACCCTTTAATCGTCTCCATCTGTGTACCTGACCCCGTTTGCAGAGTGCTGCAAGCGGGGTCGATTTTTTTCGGAAAAAGGCGATTATGCTGAGGGGCCGCTCTGGTCCGGTGCTTTTGAGGTGTTGATGAAGTTTTATTAAGTGTATTTAAAGTGACCATTTGTTATTTTTTAGTCTCATTAGTGACTGTGCGGCCTTCTTCTGCCTCTAGTCGACCTTTGGCAAAGCTGCTACTCTCGGCGCGCTTTTTGATCAGTCATAAAGCGGAAAAAGCGTCTACTGCATAATTCCAAGCACAAGAAAATCATCGCTTCAGGCGATGTGAAGAATTCGCTATCGCTACGGAGCCGACTGAATGATTGATAACTTCTGGAAGGACAAGTACCCGTCCGGTATCCCTGCCGATATCAACCCCGACGAGTACCCTAACGTCCAGGCGGTCCTGAAGCAGTCCTGCCAGCGCTTCGCCGACAAGCCGGCGTTCAGCAACCTGGGCAAGACCATCACCTACGGCGAACTGTATGAGTTGTCCGGCGCGTTTGCCGCCTGGATTCAGCAACATACCGACCTGCAGCCGGGTGACCGTATCGCCGTGCAGTTGCCCAACGTTTTGCAGTACCCGATTGCCGTTTTTGGTGCGATTCGCGCCGGGCTGATCGTGGTCAACACCAACCCGCTGTACACCGCGCGGGAAATGGAACACCAGTTCAACGACTCCGGTGCCAAGGCGCTGGTGTGTCTGGCAAACATGGCCCACCTGGCCGAGAAGGTCGTACCCAAGACGCAGATCAGGCAGGTGATTGTCACCGAAGTGGCCGATATGCTGTCACCGTTCAAGCGCTTGCTGATCAACAGCGTCATCAAGTACGTGAAGAAAATGGTCCCGGCCTACCACTTGCCCAAGGCCGTCAAATTCAACGATGTGCTTGGCAAGGGCCGTGGTCAGCCGGTGACCGAGGTGTCGCCTGGCAGCGCCGATGTTGCCGTGCTGCAGTACACCGGCGGCACCACCGGTGTGGCCAAGGGGGCAATGCTCACGCACCGCAACCTGATCGCCAACATGCTGCAATGCCGCGCGCTGATGGCGTCCAATCTGGACGAAGGCTGTGAGATCATCATCACGCCGCTGCCGCTGTATCACATCTATGCCTTCACCTTTCATTGCATGGCGATGATGCTGCTTGGCAATCACAACATCCTGATCAGCAACCCGCGTGACCTGCCGGCCATGGTCAAGGAACTGTCGAAATGGAAGTTCAGCGGCTTTGTCGGCCTTAACACGCTGTTCGTGGCCCTGTGCAATAGCGAAGGCTTCCGCAACCTCGATTTCTCGGCATTGAAAGTCACCTTGTCCGGCGGCATGGCCTTGCAGCAGGCTGCTGCCGAGCGCTGGAAGCAGGTGACGGGCTGCCAGGTCTGCGAAGGCTACGGCATGACCGAGACCAGTCCGGTAGCCACGGTCAATCCCTCTCAGCACGTGCAGATGGGCAGCATCGGTATTCCGGTGCCGTCGACCCTGTGCAAGGTCATCGACGATGCGGGCAACGAGCTGGCATTTGGTGAAACCGGCGAGCTGTGCATCAAGGGGCCGCAGGTCATGAAAGGCTACTGGCAGCGCCAGGAAGCGACCGACGAAATGATCGACAGCGAAGGCTGGCTGAAGACCGGCGACATCGCGATCATCCAGCCTGATGGTTACATCCGGATTGTCGATCGCAAGAAAGACATGATCCTGATCTCCGGTTTCAACGTGTACCCCAACGAACTGGAAGACGTCCTGGCGACACTTCCCGGCGTGCTTCAATGCGCGGCGATCGGCGTCCCGGACGAGAAGTCGGGCGAGACCATCAAGGTCTTCGTGGTGGCCAAACCGGGCGTGACCCTGACCAAGGAACAGGTCATGGCGCACATGCGCGCCAACCTGACCGGCTACAAAGTGCCGCGCAGCGTCGAATTCCGCGACGTGCTGCCAACCACCAACGTCGGCAAGATCCTCCGTCGCGAGCTGCGTGATGAAGAATTGAAGAAACTGGGTGTGAAGAAGTAAGGGCAGGCCAGACCCCGGATTGACGTTCATTTCCACGCCAGGCACATCGTCACGAGAGTGTTCTCCCGGACACCTCTCGTTCCTCACGCTCCGCGTGGGAATGCCTTTCGTGACGCTCTGCGTCACACGCTAAAGCGCTGACGCCTGCTTCGGGCTGTACCAGATGCCGGCACCACTAAAGCCAGAGTTTCGTTTATGCGCGCGGTCTCGCCAGACTGAAGATTTGTGACGCAGAGCGTCACGAACTGCATGCCAACGCGGAGCATTGGCACGATAGGCAGTCAGATTTGTGCATGGATCTGAGCGCCAGGGGGAGTCCAGTGGATGATACTGCGTACTGCCCGAACCTCAGACCATCGTCACGACCCACCGCAATCTGCGACAATCCGCATCTGCCATTTGAAAAAAGACCCTGCGCGCCTGATGACCGACGAATCGCCCTCTATCGACCAACTTCTGAAAAACCTCGACCAAGCGATGATCAGCGAACGTCATCGTCTGCGCCGTCAGTTGCACGACCTGCGCAAAAAGCCCGACGAGGCGAAGCTGGCGCAGTGGGTTGCGCGCGTGCAGGCATCCTGTGCGCAGGTCACGGCGCGGCGTGAAAGTGTGCCCGCGATTCGTTATGACGATAACCTGCCCATCGCGGCCAAACGTGACGAGATCAAGGAGGCGCTGCTCAAGCACCAGGTGCTGATCATTGCCGGCGAGACCGGCTCCGGGAAGACCACCCAGTTGCCGAAGATCTGCCTGGAAATCGGTCGCGGTCAGCACGGTCTGATCGGTCATACCCAGCCGCGCCGGATCGCCGCCCGCAGCGTGGCCAGCCGGGTTGCCGAGGAAATCGGTACGCCGCTGGGTGCGCTGGTCGGCTATCAGGTGCGTTTCGAGGACCAGAGCGACAGCAATACCCTGATCAAGCTGATGACCGACGGTATTCTGCTGGCCGAAACCCAGCACGACCGCTTTCTTGAGCGCTATGACACGATCATTGTCGACGAAGCCCACGAACGCAGCCTGAACATCGATTTCCTGCTGGGTTATCTGAAAACCCTGCTGCCGCGTCGTCCGGACCTGAAGGTCATCATCACTTCCGCGACCATCGACCTGCAGCGCTTTTCCGAGCACTTCAACGATGCGCCGGTGATCGAAGTGTCCGGGCGTACCTTCCCCGTGGACGTCTGGTATCGCCCGCTGACCAGCGAGCAGGACGAAGACGGCAACAGCGTTGAAGAGGACCTGACCGTCGATCAGGCGATTCTGGCCACGCTGGACGAACTGGCGGCCTTCGAGCGCAGCGAGCGCAAGAGCCCGGGCGATGTGCTGGTGTTCCTGCCTGGCGAGCGCGAGATCCGCGATGCCGCCGAGGTGCTGCGCAAGGCGCAGCTCAGGCACACCGAGATTCTGCCGCTGTACGCGCGTCTCTCGCCGGCCGAGCAGCAGCGTATCTTTCAATCGCACCCTGGTCGTCGCGTCGTACTGGCGACCAACGTCGCTGAAACCTCGCTGACTGTGCCGGGCATCCGTTACGTGATCGACACCGGTACGGCGCGCATCAGTCGCTACAGCTATCGCGCCAAGGTCCAGCGCCTGCCGATCGAGGCGGTGTCGCAGGCCAGCGCCAATCAGCGCAAAGGCCGTTGCGGACGGGTCGAGCCCGGCCTGTGCGTGCGTCTGTACAGCGAAGAGGATTTCAACGGTCGGCCGGAGTTTACCGACCCCGAGATCCTGCGCACCAACCTGGCCGCAGTCATCCTGCAGATGCTGCACCTGCGCCTGGGCGAGATCACCGACTTCCCGTTCATCGAGCCGCCGGACGGCAAGGCGATCAGCGACGGTTTCAACCTGTTGCAGGAGCTCTCGGCGGTCAACCGCGAGAATCAGCTGACCCCGCTGGGCCGCCAACTGGCGCGTCTGCCGGTGGACCCGCGCATGGGCCGCATGCTGCTGGAAGCGGCGAAGCAGGGCAGCCTGCAGGAAGTGCTGATCGTCGCCAGCGCCATGTCGGTACAGGACGTGCGCGAGCGCCCGCCCGAGCGTCAGCAGGCTGCGGATCAGGCTCACGCGCAATGGAAGGACGCCGACTCGGACTTCGCCGGGATGGTCAATCTGTGGCGCGGCTTCGAAGAGCAGCGCCAGACCCTGACTGCCAGTCCGCTGCGTAACTGGTGCCGACGCAATTTCCTGAATTACCTGCGCCTGCGTGAATGGCGCGATTCCCATCGGCAATTGAGCCTGATCTGTCGCGACCTGCAACTGACGGTCAACAAGGAGCCGGCCGATTACCCGAAGTTTCACAAGGCCATTCTTTCCGGTCTGCTGAGTCAGATCGGGCAAAAGACCGACGAGGGCGATTACCTCGGCGCACGGCAGCGGCGCTTCTGGATTCACCCGTCCTCCGGATTGGGCAAGAAGCGTCCACAGTGGTTGATGACCGCCGAACTGGTGGAAACCACCAAACTGTACGCGCGCATGGTCGCCAAGATCGATTCGGACTGGATCGAGCCGCTGGCCGGCCACCTGATCAAGAAAAATCACTTCGAGCCACACTGGGAGAAGAAGCGCGGGCAGGTCGTGGCGTTCGAACAGATCACGCTGTTTGGCCTGATCGTGGTGGGCCGTCGCCCGGTGCATTTCGGGCCTATCGACCCGGTGGTTTCGCGCGAGCTGTTCATTCGTGAAGGCCTGGTGCGTGGCGATATCCTGTCGCGGGCCAAGTGCCTGAGCGCCAATACCCGCTTGCTGGAACAGCTCGACGAGCTGGAAGCCAAGGCTCGACGCCGCGATATTCTGGCTGACGAAGACACCCTGTACAGCTTCTATGAAGCGCGCATTCCGGCCGAGATTCATCAGACGGCCACCTTCGACAGCTGGTACAAGACCGAAAGCCAGAAGAATCCGCAGCTGCTGATCATGCGCGAAGAGGACGTACTGGCGCGCGAGGCCAGCGAAGTCACCGCCGCGCAGTATCCGGATACCTTGCGTCTGGGTGACCTGAGCCTGTCGCTGAGCTACCACTTTGAACCCAACCACCCGCGTGACGGCTTGACCTTGCGCGTTCCCGCGCCGTTGTTGCTGTCGCTGCCTGCCGAGCGCCTTGAGTGGCTGGTGCCGGGGTTGCTCGAGACCAAGTGCATCGCGCTGGTCCGCAACCTGCCCAAGGCGGTGCGCAAGAACTTCGTGCCGGTCCCGGATTTCATCAAGGCGGCGTTGCAGCGCATGACTTTCGGCGAAGGCTCGTTGCCTCAGGCGCTGGGCCGTGAACTGCTGCGGATGACCGGTGTACGGGTCAGCGACGAAGCCTGGGCCGAGGCGGCACAGCAGCTTGAAGGCCATCTGAAAATGAACCTGGAAATCGTCGATGGCAGCGGCAAGTTTCTCGGTGAGGGGCGTGATCTGGCCGAGCTGACCGCGCGCTTTGCCGAGGCGAGCCAGGCCGCGCTGGCCGTGCCGCAAACCGCAAAAAGCCAGCAGCCAGTACAGGCCAAGGCCTTTGCAGCGGTGGCGCAGAAAACCCAGCAGAACATCGCCGGGCTGTCGATGACAGTTTATCCGGCGCTGGTCGAAGAGGGCTGCGCGGTCAAGGAAGGTCGGTTCTCGACCCAGGCCGAGGCCGAGTATCAGCATCGCCGTGCCTTGCAGCGTTTGCTGTTGCAGCAGTTGGCCGAACCCGCCAAGTTTCTGCGCAACAAATTGCCGGGGCAGACCGAGCTGGCCTTGTTGCATCGCGAACTGGGGCGCATCGATGCGTTGATCGAAGACATCCTGCTGGCCAGCCTCGACAGTTGCGTGCTGGAAGGTGAAGCCGAGTTGCCGCGCGACGGTGCCGGCCTGCTGTCGCTGGCTGAGCGCAAGCGCGCCGACTGGACCGAGCATGCCGAGCGGCTCGCGAAGCTGACGCTGGAAATTCTCAAGCTGTGGCACGGTCTGCAAAAGCGCTTCAAAGGCAAGATCGACCTGTCCCAGGCGGTGGCGCTCAACGATATCAAGGCGCAACTGAGCAAGCTGGTGTACCCCGGATTCGTCCGCGAGACCCCGGCGGTATGGCTCAAGGAGCTGCCGCGTTATCTGAAGGCCATCGAGATGCGTCTGGAAAAACTGCCGTCTCAGGTGCAGAAGGACCGGGTGTGGAGCATCGAGCTGGCAGGTCTGTGGACGCAATACCAGGCACGCGCCGACAAGCACGCGCAAGAAGGCAAGCGCGACCCGGAACTGGCGCTGTACCGCTGGTGGATGGAGGAATACCGCGTTTCGCTGTTCGCCCAGCAACTGGGCACCAAAATGCCGGTGTCGGACAAACGGTTGAGCAAGCAGTGGAGTCAGGTGGAGAGCTGATCCGCTGCTTCCTGTCACGAAGTAAAAGGCGTCTATCGTGCCTATATTCATTGGCCCGATAGCGCCAAAACCGGGCTCTGTGGCACACTCCGCGCCTGTCTTCACCGTGTCATGAAATGCTGCTCCCGGTTACGGGCAGCTTTTACAGTCGCACTGGTACGCAGGTCCCAAAAAGCAGTGGGCCTTCAGTTTCCGTGCGTGAGCAGGTCATTACCTGCAACTCAATAAGAGAGGAACGACCGTGCACAACGTCGTCATCAGCGGCACAGGCCTGTTTACCCCGGCCAACAGCATCTCCAACGAAGAGCTGGTGCAGTCTTTCAATGCCTATGTTGCACAGTTCAACAGCGATAATGCCGCCGCTATCGAACGTGGCGACGTGCAGGCGCTAAGTGAGTCCAGCGCCGCTTTCATCGAAAAGGCTTCGGGTATCAAAAGCCGCTTCGTCATGGACAAGGAGGGCATTCTCGATCCGCAGCGCATGAAGCCCAACCTTCCGGAGCGCAGCAATGACGAATGGTCGATCCTCTGTGAGATGGGTGTAGCTGCCGCCACACAGGCGCTGCAACGCGCCGGCAAAACCGCGGCCGACATCGACGGTGTGATCGTTGCCTGCTCCAACCTGCAACGGGCTTATCCGGCGATCTCCATCGAGATTCAGCAAGCGCTGGGTGTTGCTGGTTACGGGTTTGACATGAACGTGGCCTGTTCGTCGGCCACCTTCGGCATTCAGGCAGCCTGCAACAGCGTGCAACTGGGTCAGGCTCGCGCCTTGCTGGTGATCAGCCCGGAAATCTGCACCGCGCACCTTAATTTCCGTGACCGTGACAGCCACTTCATCTTTGGTGACGGTGCCACGGCGGTGGTGGTCGAGCGCGCCGACCTTGCCACATCGCCTTATCAGTTCGATATCGTCAGCACCCGGCTGCTGACCCAGTTCTCCAACAACATCCGCAACAATTTCGGTTTCCTCAACCGTACCTCGGACGAGGGCCAGAGTGCGCCGGACAAGCTGTTCGTGCAGGAAGGCCGCAAGGTATTCCGCGAGGTGTGCCCGATGGTCGCCGAGCTGGTCGCTGCGCATTTACAGGACAACGGCATCAACATCACTGACGTCAAACGCTTCTGGCTGCACCAGGCCAACCTGAGCATGAACCATCTGATCGTCAAGAAGCTGCTGGGCCGCGACGCCAGCGTCGAAGAAGCGCCGGTGATTCTCGACACCTATGGCAATACCAGTTCGGCGGGTTCGGTGATTGCGTTTCACACCTATCAGGATGACTTGCCGCAAGGCGCGCTGGCAGTACTCAGCTCGTTTGGCGCTGGTTACTCGATCGGCAGCGTGATTCTGCGCAAGCGCTGATCGCGTTCGACGGGTAGCGCTCTTGAAACGGGCGCTACCTGTCATATCCCGTTATGTCATGTGCAGGCCGTTGGGTCTTTATCGTATTGGCTATTCACAAAGCCATTAGCGGTATCGACCATGTTCACCCTCAGATACAACCCCTTTGAAACACTAGAATCGTCCGTTGCACACGCCTCTGTAACGCCTCCATCGCAGGACTCTGCGCCGTTCGAAGCGGAGCACGCCAACACCGAGTTCATCAGGCTCAACCTGCCAGACTGGTATGTGGCTGCGCCCACGGCACTGCGCCAGGCGCTGCATGCCAGCCAGCAAGGCGCGCGCCGTTACGCGCAGGCGCTGGAGCCGGTGCGCAACCGGCTGTTATCGGCGCAGCAGTTTGCAGCGCCCTTGCTGTCGAAAGCCTTTGTCGAACGTTTCCAGCTTGACCTCGACGTTGAAGGCTTTCAACTGATGACCTGGCGCTACGACAGCACCTGGAACCCGGCCCCGCTCGAGCAGACCTTGCTCCAGGCGGCCTTGCAGAACTTCGCTCCGAGCAACAGAAGCCGCTTCGATCCCTACTCGGCAATCCTGCGTACAGGTGGCCTGCGCTACTGGCTGATCGACAGCGCCCAGCGCCGCTACAAGGTGGAATACCGCGACCGTCAGGCGATCGATCTCGAGCAGTTCGCTGATTTTTGCCATGAGCTGGATCTGGGCCGTCAGTATCAGACCCATCTGGACAGCGTGTTCAAGCCGCCAGGCCCGGCTGCGCAAGCGGTTGCCAGCGCATTCATGGACAGCGAGCGGGCTGCCGTCGAGGTGCTTGCGCATATCGCCGTGATGAAAGGCGATATCACGGAAGCGGCGTACCAGACCCTGCTGGACATGGTGAAGTCCGTTGACCAGCCGCGATGGGATGGCAAGGGCGTGCGTTATTGCCAGTTGCACATGCTCGACACCTATACGTTCCCCGGCTCGCTGTTACGGGGTGCTTTGCTCATACAGCAAGATGGCGCCAGGCCCGATGACGGTCCTTGTCTGGTCTACCTGCCTTCCGAGCCCTCGCATCCGATCAAGCAGTTCGCATCGTTGCGGGCCTTCAACGCCTGGCTGGTGACGGCGTTGGGCGGCGAACACTATCGACGCTACTTCAGCCGTTTCGTCAGCCTCAGCCAGGCTCCGGCATTTTTTGCCAAGCTGGACGCGCGGCTGTATCCGGCCGGGGATCGCAAGCTGGACCCCGACGCCGATCTGGTCGTGCAGGCACAGCCATTCTCGAAACCGCCATTCGAGCTGCTGTACGACCATTTGCTGGCCAAAACCTATGACGACTCAAAGGCTATCGCGGTGCCTTCCGCTCAGGTGGACCAGCAGGCTCACGATGCCCTGATCGAAAGCCTTGAAAACAATGGCATGAACCTGCTCAACGTGGCCGGGTTCTTTGTGCCGGTGCTGGGTGAAATCATGTCCGTGGTCGCCCTCTATCAACTCGCCAGCGAAGCGTTCGTTGCTTACGAAGACTGGAAGCACGATGAAGTCGAAGACGCCATGCAACATGTCTACAACATCGGCGAAAACGTTGCACAGATGCTGGTGGTAGGCGGCGTCGTGGGTGCGGTGAGCGGGTTGCAACCCTCGATGTTCATCGAAAGCCTGGTGCAACGGCGTGTCGACGGGGCCGTACGTCTCGGCAAGCCGAGCATCGATGCCTATGCGCATGCGGTGTCGTTGCCTGACAACCTGAGCAGCAACGCCCTTGGGCTTTATGAGCACGATGGCAAGACCTGGCTGCCACTGGACGGCAAACTGTATCGCGTCGAGTCCGATGCCGCCGGCACCCAATGGCAAATCAGACATCCACTGAATGAGCGTTCGTACGCGCCGAAGCTCAAGCACAACGGTGCCGGCGCCTGGCGCCATGAATGGGAAAACCCGATGGGTTGGGACGAGGTAACGGCGTTCAAGCGCCTGAACCCGACGTGTCATGCGCTCCCGGAAGAGGACATTCAGAAAGTCCTGCGCATTACCGGCACTCATGAGGCCTTGCTGCGCCAGATACATGTCGAGAACCTCCAGCCTCCGGCCCTGCTGAAGGACGCGATTCAGCGCGTTGAAACAGAACGGCAGCTGCACGTCTGCATCGACGCTCTTCAGGCCGTCGACGTGTCTGAGGTCCACGTTTCTCATCTTGAGCCGTGGCTGAAGCTGCTGGTGTCGTCACCGCGCTGGCATGAGCCTCGCGGCCTGTTACTCATCGACGCCCAAGGGGCGCTGCTGGAATCCTGGAACGCGGGATCGCAGATGACGCTGTCGTCCCATGTCACAGGGCCGACCGGGCACCTCAGTCAAGTGCTCGGCCAGTTGCTGGAAAGTCTGCCCGCCGATGAAGTCACTCGTCTGACCGGGAGCGACAGTGCCGACAAGGCCGTTCAACTGCGCGGCTTCAAGCGCTATCTGGCCGATTACGCCCAGACGCACGTGGGGCGCCTGCTGGATGACGTGCAGGCGCTCAAGGATCGCAGCGATGACCCGCATGTTCAGCTGATACAGCGCGACTTCGGTAGCTTGCCGAGCAGCGTGGTGCTCGAACTCATCGGCATGGCCAGCGACGCTGACAAAGCGCGGATGACCACGGAAGAACGCATTCCTCTGACCCTTGCCGAGCATGCCCGCGAGTACCAGCAGCAACTGCGGATAAACCGCGCCAACGAAGGCTTCTATCGGGCGGTAACCGATAATCTGGACACGCAGGCGGCGGGGCTGGGCATGCTGCAGTACGTGCCAGGCTGGCGGGGTGATGTTTCGATCGATCTGCTGAAGGATTCGCTGGAGGGCGACGAAATCGCCAGTCTCGACAGCGATCAGGCCGCAGCGCACCGGCTGCTGGTCAGCACCGAGGCGGGTGTTCAGTGCTTCGACCCGTCAGGTGAGTCGCTCGGTGAAATCGATCAGCAGTTTTTCAGGGCGTTGCTGCTGGCGCTTCCCGAACAGGTTCGGCTCGACATTCAGCTGCCTGATGGCGCGGATGAGCAGCAACTGCGCAGTCTGTTGCGCAATACGGCAATGGAACGACGTGAGCGCATGGCTGCCCTTTTGCAGTTGCAGCCGATCAAGCCGGGTATCAAATGGCCGCAACGCTTGCCCCATGGTCGTATCGGCTACCCGCTGAGCGGACGGTTGCGAGGTTTCTTTCGTCGTCTGGGCATTGGCGCGTCCAGGCACTCGCCGGAACTTGCGGTAAGAAGTCTGTACCCGGGTTTTTCCGATGCAGAAGTGTCCGGCTTCCTGAGCGCGTTACGCGCCGAACACACCGGGCCGGCGCGGGAGTTGTCGACTTTCGTCCGGCAAAGACTGAGCGGCCTCGCCGATGAATTGCGAACGCTTCAGGTTACCCTGGACACCTGGGTTGCGGAAACGCCCTTTTCTTCGTTGCGCAGGCCGAGGGAGGTCGCCGCGACGCGCATTCACGACTGCTGGAAACGCTTGAGCTTTCAGTGCCGAAATTTTCAGGGTGATTTTTTAGGGTATGCGCTCGATCTGGATAACCTGCGTATCGGAGAGCTACCGGATATCACGGCCAACTTCGATCATGTGGCGGTGCTGAAAGTCCGCGCCATGCAGCTTACCGATTCACAAGCGAATGCATTGCTGAAAAACTTCAATAGGCTGCGTTCGCTGAGCCTGGACTTCAATGACCTGCGATCCTTGCCGACCTCGATAGGGCAAATGCCTCAGCTTGCAGAGCTGTCCATCAGCCACAATCCGCTGATCTGGACAGAGTCCGCCAACGTCGCGTTGCAGAACCTGAACCGGCTGGAAATTCTGGACCTCAATTTTTGCTCGCTCGGCTCGGACGTCCCCATCACTGCACTGAACTCGCTGCGCCTGTTGTTTCTGCGCGGTACCGGCATTAGCGCATTGCCGGCGTGGAACTGGCTGCGGTCCGAGCTGATTCGTATTGATGTGCGTGACAATCGCATCTCGGAAATATCCATTGATGAGCTCGATAACATCGAGCGCTCCCTCAGTTCCTCGCGCCTGCACCTGCATCTGAACGGCAATCCGTTGAATTCGCCCACGTTGGAACGCATCAGGCTGTTTCGCGAGGGCAGGCTGCGACCGCGATGGGGTGTCAGCCAGAGTGTCAATCCGGTTGAGGCCGGACCTGACAGTGCGCCGTGGCTTGCAGGCCTGAATCGTGAGCAGGTGAATACCCGCATCAGGCTGTGGCAAGACCTGCGCGCCTGTGTCGGGTCCGCGGATTTTTTTCAGATGCTGAACGATCTGACGCACTCTGCCGACTTCTCAAGTAGCCGCGATGAGCTGATTGCGCGAGTCTGGTCGATGATCGAATCGGCGTCGGTCAACGCCGAGCTGCGTGCCCAGCTCTTCGATGTTGCTGCGCACCCGCAGACGTGTGGCGATGGACTGGCATTGGTGTTTGGCGACATGGAAGTGCGCGTCCAGCTGTTCTCGATCATGTCATCCACGCCGGCGGCCGCGCAGCCACGCAAGCTGTTCAGGATGACCCGCAGTCTGGACCGTCTGGACCAGGTGGAGAAAATTGCCCTGCGCGATATCGCGTTTCGTCAGGCGAGCGGCGAAAGGGTCGATGAGGTCGAAGTACGCCTGGCCTACCGCGTCGGTTTGCAAGCGCGGCTTGAACTGCCGGGCCAGCCGCGAACCATGTGGTTCCGCGCTATTGCCAAGGTGAGCGAAGCGGATTTGCAGGCGGCGTACAACGAAATCATCGATCGCGAAGCCACCCCTGAGTTTTTCCAGTCGATGATTGCCCGGGAGTTCTGGATGAGTTATCTGGAAATTCGTTACGCCCCGGAGTTCGAGCCGATCAAGCAGCCTTTCAATCAGCGCCTGGTGGCCTTGGATGAGTTGCCGCCTGACCAGCAATCCGATCAGCAGTACCTCGAGCAGATTGGCGTGATCTCCCGTGAGCGTGAGCAGGCGATCAACCAATTCGCGATCATTCTTTCCAGGCAGATTGCGGAGGCGATGAACATGACGACTCAATAAGGGATATTCTTCACCCTGTCTGCCTATCGGGGAACCTGCATGCCTGTTCACGTAATCGACAGCCTCGGCACCGTCGCGCCTGCCCAGTGGGATGCGCTGGTGCCTGGCAATCAGCCATTCCTGCGGCATGCGTTTCTCAGCTCGCTGGAGGACAGCGGCAGTCTCGGACCACGATCAGGCTGGCGTGCCGAGCACGTGCTGCACTACGAAAACGATCAGTTGGTGGCGGCGTTGCCGGCCTACCGAAAGTGGCATTCGTATGGCGAGTACGTGTTCGATCACGCCTGGGCAGACGCCTGCCGTCGTGCTGGCATCGCCTACTACCCCAAGCTGTTGGTCGCCGTGCCTTTCAGCCCGGTCGGCGGTTCGCGGATTCTGTCCGCGACGCCTCAGGGCGGCATCGAGTTGCTCGGCGAGCTGCCGGCGTACCTGCAACGTGAGGGACTGTCGAGCGCGCACGTGAACTTCACCGATCCGGCGGCCGATGCCTTGCTTGAAACCCAGCCTGGCTGGCTGCAACGTATCGGCTGCCAGTTTCATTGGCAGAATCGCGGCTACCGCGATTTCCAGGATTTCCTCGACGCATTGAGTTCGCGCAAGCGCAAACAGATGCGCAAGGAGCGTGAGCAGGTGGCCGGGCAGGGCATCGAGTTTGAATGGCTCGAAGGCGCGCAGATGAGCGAAGTGCTGTGGGACTTCGTGTATGCGTGCTACTCCAATACCTACGAGGTGCGCGGGCAGGCGCCTTACCTGACGCGTGAGTTCTTCAGCCTGCTGGCCGAGCGCATGCCCGAATCGATCCGTGTGGTCATCGCGCTGCAGGGCTCACGGCCTGTGGCGATGGCTTTCAGCCTTATTGGCGACGACAGTTTCTATGGGCGCTACTGGGGCTGCCTGGCCGAGTTTGACCGGCTGCATTTCGAAACCTGTTTCTATCAGGGTATGGACTACGCCATCGCCCACGGCCTGCAACGCTTCGACGCTGGCGCGCAGGGCGAACACAAACTGATCCGCGGCTTCGAACCGCAGATCACCCGTTCGTGGCATTACCTGATGCACCCAGGCCTGAAAGACGCGGTCAGCGAGTTCCTGGAGCAGGAGCGAGTCGGCGTAATGGCCTATGCCGAGGATGCGCGCAGCGCGCTGCCTTATCGGCAGACGGAGTAACGGCCAGAAGACATTCAGCGACTGCACTGGCCTCTTCGCGAGCAAGCTCCCACAAGTGCGGTGTAC
>NZ_WIBD01000039.1:52039-52189 GCF_009495975.1 Pseudomonas sp. SZ57
CTGACCGGCAGGTGAGTAGCTACCCAGAAGACATTCAGCGACTGCACTGACCTCTTCGCGAGCAGTTGGCTCCCACAAGTGCGGTGTACGCCTGACCGGCAGGTGAGCAGCTACCCAGAAGACATCCGGCGACTGCACTGGCCTCTTCGC
>NZ_WIBD01000004.1:0-70643 GCF_009495975.1 Pseudomonas sp. SZ57
AGTCGTAACGCTGATCCGGGGGTAACTCGGCAGGCCGCCTAGTTAGCCGCACCGGGCCATGGAGGGCCCGTTGCGGCGACCCCCGGATCAGTGAGAGGGCGAAGGAACCCGACGAACTCGGGCCGGAAACGGAGCCAGGGGGTTTGCTTACTTTGGCCCCATCAAAGTAAGTCGCCGAGGGGCGAAAAGGTGACCTGAGCCGAACCCCAATCCGCCTGACAAAGAAAAACCGCCATGTAACGTGGAGCGTCACACACCTGATGCCAACGCTGAACATTGGCATCGGCGTCAATCAGCGCCTTCAGCGCCACACATTACCCACCCCTGCGCCGCTGTTGCCAAGCCGCCGCCAGACCGCTGAGGCAGATGATGGCGATGCCGGCCTGCGCGGTCGGAGACGGGGTGTGGTCGAAGACCAGGTAGCCCAGCAGTCCGGCGAACACGATCTGGCAATAACTGAACGGCGCAAGCATGGCCGGGGCGGCGAAGCGGAAGGCCTGGGTCAGCAGCAAATGCGCAGACATCCCGCAAGCACCGAGCGCCAGCAGAAACGGCAAGTGCTTGAGCGCCGGCACTTCCCAGAAGAACGGCACCAACGCACTCATCAACAGGGTATTGAACAGCCCCGCGAAAAAATTGCTGGTGGTTGGGCTGTCGAACGGACTGACCAACCGCGTCAGGAGTTGATACAGCGCAAAACACAAGGCCGACGACAGCGGCAACAGAATCGCCGGGGTAAACAGCTCGCCGCCCGGATGAATGATGATCATCACCCCGACAAACCCGACCACCACCGCAATCCACTGCCCACGCGTCACACGCTCGTGCAGCAGTGGCACCGATAATGCGGTGACCAGCAACGGCGCAAGAAAGTTGACCGCCGTCGCTTCCGCCTGCGGGATGAACATCAGGCTGCTGGTAAACAGCAGACTGGTGCCCAGCAACGCCAGTGCGCGCAAGGCCTGCAGGCCAGGACGCTTGGTGCGCAACACCCGCAAGCCCGATGAAGGCATGAAGATGCAGGCCATCAGCAGTGTGTGCACCACATAACGCGCCCACACCACCAGAATGATCGGATAGAAGCCGGACAGGTATTTGGACAGGGTGTCGTGACTGGCAAACAGAAAGGTCGCCAGAAGAATGAAGCCAATACCTTTGAGAGGTTGATTGACGCCGGACAACGGCGTGCTGGCAGTGCTCATTGCGCTTCCTTGTTCAAGTTTCAGCAGCCCGACGCCGTGGCCGAAAGCGCCCGCGCCCGCTACCCATGTCTACAAAACCGTGAGCATCGCACACACGTTTGCGGCTTCTCGCAGAAAATGTTCGAACCGGTTCATTAACGTTCGATAATCGCCCGAAACAACTGTTCCACAATTGCATGGCGCGTTCCGGCATTTCACTATCACAGCCAGCTACACGACTCAATAACTACAAAAAAGGTCTGTTCCATGCGCGTGAATTCCCCCTGCAAGCTCCTTTGCGGTCTGTCCGCGGCCGTCGCTGCAAGCCTGACGCCCATCAGCGGCCAGAGTGCCGGATTCGTCGAAGACGCCAAGGTCAATCTGAACCTACGCAACTTCTACATCAACCGCAACTTCGTCGACCCGGCCAACGCGCAGAACTACGCCGAGGAGTGGACGCAAAACTTCATCCTCGACGCCCGCTCCGGCTTCACCCAAGGCACCGTCGGCTTTGGTGTCGACGCGCTGGGCCTCTACTCGCTCAAGCTGGACGGCGGCAAGGGTACCGGCGGCACACAATTGCTGCCCATCCATAGCGATGGACGCCCGGCCGACGACTTCGGGCGACTGGCCGTGGCCGGCAAGGCGCGCTTCTCGAAGACCGAATTGAAGGTCGGCGATTGGATGCCGGTGCTGCCGATCCTGCGCTCGGATGACGGCCGCTCGCTGCCACAAACCTTTCAGGGCGGGCAGATCACCTCCAAGGAGATCGACGGCCTGACCCTCTACGGTGGTCAGTTCCGTGGCAACAGCCCGCGCAACGACGCGAGCATGGAAGACATGTCCCTGAATGGCCGCACCGCGTTCACCTCCGACCGTTTCAACTTTGGCGGCGGCGAGTACGTGTTCAACGAAAAGCGCACCCAGGTCGGCGTGTGGTACGCCGAGCTTGAAGACATCTACCACCAGCAATATTTCAACCTGCTGCACAGCCAGCCGTTGGGCAGCTGGACGCTGGGGGCCAACCTTGGCTACTTCCAGGGCAAGGACGACGGTCAGTCGCTGGCCGGCGATCTGGACAACAAGACCTGGTCAGCGCTGCTTTCGGCACGGCACGGTGGCAACACCTTTTATGTGGGCCTGCAGAAAGTCAGCGGCGACAGCGCCTGGATGCGCGTCAACGGTACCAGTGGCGGGACCTTGGCCAACGACAGTTACAACTCCAGCTTCGACAACGCCAGGGAGAAGTCCTGGCAGTTGCGCCACGACTATGATTTCGCAGCTCTGGGCGTACCCGGCCTGACCCTGATGAACCGCTACATCAGCGGCGAAAACGTGCACACCGGCACCATCACCGACGGCGAAGAGTGGGCACGTGAAACCGAGCTGGCTTATGTATTCCAGAACGGCGCGTTCAAAAGCCTGTCAGTCAAATGGCGCAACTCCACCATGCGCCGCGACTACAACACCAACCAGTTCGACGAAAACCGCCTGATCGTCAGCTACCCGCTGTCGCTGCTCTGATCCGAACAGGACGCCGCCGTGGCCGAGGGCGCTGCGGCGGCGTTCTCGATCACCGCTCTCAATTGTCCTGCAATGACTCCACGCCCATTTCATCCCACACCGCTTCAGCCAGGTGGAACGTCGCATTCGCCGCCGGAATGCCGCAGTAGATCGCGCTCTGCATCAGCACTTCCTTGATTTCCTCACGGGTCACGCCATTGTTTTTCGCGGCCTTGAGGTGCAGGCGCAATTCGCCTTCGCGATTCATGCCGATCAGCATCGCGATGGTGATCAGGCTGCGCGTATGGCGCGGCAACCCCGGACGCGTCCAGATATCACCCCAGGCGTGGCGAGTGATCATCTCCTGGAATTCTTCATTGAACGGCGTCAGTTTGCTCAGGCTGTTATCGACATGCGCATCGCCCAGCACCGCGCGGCGCACCTGCATGCCGGCTTCGTAACGTTCGTCTTCGGTCATCGGGAAATCCTTGTGTGTTCGGCCACGGCGCGCTCGACCCAATGGCGAGCCTGGCCAAGGTAGTGAGCCGGATCGAGCAGACGATCCAGCTCGTCAGAAGAAAACTGCTCGCTGACCTGCGGGGTTTCGCCGAGCACCCGACGCAAATGCGCGCCCTGCTCCACCGCACGCCGGCAGCACTGCTCTACAAGATGGTGGGCAGCATCGCGCCCGATGCGCTGAGCCAGCGCAATGCTCACTGCCTCGGCGAGAACCAGGCCTTTGGTGGATTGCAAATTGATCGCCATGCGCTCGGCATCGACCTGCAGACCAGGTATCACCTGCAACGCCTGCTGCAGCGAACCGGAGACCAGACAGCACAGTTCCGGCAAGGTCTCCCACTCGGCATGCCACAGGCCCAGACTGCGTTCGTGCTCCTGCGGCATGGCCGCCAGCATGGTGGCCACCAGCCCCGGTGCGCGAGTCGCGGTGCTGATCATGACCGCAGCGCCGACCGGGTTGCGCTTGTGCGGCATGGTCGAAGATCCGCCCTTGCCCGGTGCCGAAGGCTCGAAAGCCTCGCCAACTTCGGTCTGCATCAGCAGGCTCACATCGCGCCCCAGCTTGCCGAGACTGCCGGCGATCAGGCCCAGCAGACCGGCAAACTCCACCAGTCGGTCGCGCTGGGTGTGCCAGGGCTGCTCGGGCAGCGCCAGCTGCAACTCATCGGCCAGCGCTTCGGCCACCGAGAAGGCCTGATCGCCCAGCGCCGCGAGGCTGCCGGACGCACCACCGAACTGCAGGCACAGCAGGCGCGGTTTGATCTCGTTCAAGCGCTGTCGATGGCGAGTGACTGCGCCCAGCCAGCCGGCGATTTTCATCCCCAGGGTGACCGGCGTGGCCTGCTGCAGCCAGGTGCGTCCGGCCAGCGGCGTGCCGGCATGACGCTGTGCCTGCTCAGCCATCGCATCGGCCAGTCGGGTGAGGTCACGCTCAAGCAGCACGATGGCTCGACGCAGTTGCAGGACCAGCCCGCTGTCCATCACATCCTGACTGGTCGCGCCCATGTGCACGTAGCGCTCGGCTTCAGCGCTGCGTGCGGCAATCTGTTTGCCCAGCGCCTTGACCAGCGGAATCGCCGAATTGCCGGCACTGCCGATGGCAATTGCCAGCGCGTCGAAATCGAACAGCCGTGCGTCGCAGCTCAGCTCGATGTCGGCGACCACCTCGGGCGGGATCAGGCCGACGCGTGCCTGTGCCCGAGCCAGCGCAGCCTCGAAATCGAGCATGCCCTGCACCCGGCCTTCATCGGAAAAGATCTCGCGCATTTCGGGTTGCATGAAGTAGGCATCGAAAAGTTGATTGCTCGCTCTGTTCACATCACCACTCCAGATTGAAAGGTTTCAGGTAGCGTCCGAATGACTGACCCAGCCCTTGATCAGCACCGCTATCGCGGCCAGCGCCGCCGGGACTACCAGCGCGGTCAGCACCTGCTCGAACGTCCAGCCCAGGCCCAGCAGCGTGGCACCGGCCCAGGCGCCGAGAATGGCGCCGAAACGGCCGATCCCGAGCATCCACGACACGCCCGTGGCACGCCCCTGAGTGGGGTAAAAACGCGCTGCCAGCGACGGCATTGCCGACTGCGCGCCGTTGATGCACATGCCGGCCAGCAGCACCAGTGTCGCCAACAGCGCGACGTTACCCAGACTCTGCCCGACCAGCCAGGCGAACACCCCCGCCAGTGCGTAGGCACAACCAATGACCTTGTGCGGGTTGTAACGATCCATCGCCCAGCCCACGCCTACAGCACTCAACACCCCGCCGAACTGAAACAGCGCGCCGATGAAGGCCGACTGCTCCATGCTCGCGCCGCTGTCGCGCATCAGCGTCGGCAGCCAGCTGGTCAGCAGGTAGACGATGACCAGACCCATGAAATACGTCAGCCACAGCAACAGCGTGCCGGCACTGTAGTTGCCGGAGAAAATCACTTTCAGCACATTACGGCTGCTGACGGTTTTCTGCTCGGGAACGCTGAAATCAGTGATGCCGGCCAGCGCCTTTGGCGCAATCGGTGCCAGCACCTTGCGGATCCGCTCTGCACCGCGATTGCGTACCACCAGAAACCGCGCCGACTCCGGCAGCCAGACCATCAGCACCAACCCCAGCAGGAGGGGCAGAATACCGCCCAGCATCAGCAGGCTATGCCAGCCCATGCTGGGGATCAGTTTGGCTGATACAAAACCGCCGCACGCCATGCCCAAATTGAAACCGCAGAACATGCTCGTCACCAACAACGACTTGAGCCGCTCGGGGGTGTATTCCGACAGCAAGGTGGTGGCGTTGGGCATCGCCGCGCCAAGCCCCAGCCCGGTCAACAGGCGCAGTACCAGCAATTGATCAATGTTGCTGCTGTAGGCTGAGGCCAGGCTGAAAAGACCGAACAGCAACACCGCGACCACCAGCACCACCTTGCGCCCGAAGCGGTCGGCCAACGGGCCGGAACCCAGCGCGCCGAACACCATGCCGATCAGCGCGGCGCTCATCACCGGCCCCAGGCTGGCCCGATCGATCCCCCAATCCTGGCTGAGCGCGGGAGCAATGAAGCCCATCGCGGCAGTATCGAGGCCGTCGAGAAACACGATCAGAAAACACAGCGCAACCACTCGCCACTGATACCTGGACAGCGGTTGCGCATTGATGAAGGCCTGAACGTCGAGCGTACTCGGCGCGGGGCTGCCGGCGGAAAGCGTCATGGAGATGTCCTTTTATTTTTATAGGGTCGCCTGCCGATGCAGGCGCCTTGAAACGCACGCACATTGATTGCTGAATCGACAAGCGATTCAGAAATCGAAAAACACTGTCTCGCCCTCACCCTGTACGCGGATATCAAAACGATAGGCCGTCTGCCCCTCGTGCGTGCAACGGCGTGCCACCAGGGTTTCGCGGCGCGGGGGCTGCTCGATCAGATTGAGCACCGGGTCCTGCGCATTCGCCTGGGCTTCGTCGTCGAAATACAACCGCGTCTGCAGATGAATATTGATGCCCCGCGCAAACAGCGAAACATTGATGTGCGCCGCCATCGGCACGCCCGCCGCATTGCGCGCCGAGCCTGGCTTGATGGTCTTGAGGATCCATTGGCCATCGTCCGTGGTAGCCGTGCGACCAAAGCCGTTGAACGGCCTGTCCGGGTCGAATTCGCTGTGATACGCACCCTGATGATCCGCCTGCCAGAACTCCAGGTAGGCATCACGGATCAGGTGACCGTTGCCATCGAAGACGTTGCCCAGCAATACGATGTGCTCGCCGGGCGCCTCGGGCCTGGCCATCTCGTTCCAGATTTCCAGCTCGCGGGGCGGGTTGCCGGCCACCTGTGGTGCAAGACCGATGTGAACGTAAGGGCCAGCGGTTTGCGAAGGGGTTTCCTGCAGTAATTGAACGGGCATGTCGGGCCTCCTCAGCAGTTTTCGAAGTGAGTCTTGCGCTGGCCGCGCAACACGATATCAAAGCGATACGCCAGGCAATCCATCGGATTGCCCAGGCCCAGGTCGAGCCTGGCAATCAGGCTCTGCACGGCGTCCGGGTTGGCGATGGCCTTGACGATCGGACAGATCGGAATCAGCGGATCGCCTTCGAAATACAACTGGGTGATCAGGCGTGTGGCAATCGACGGCCCGCTGATCGACACATGAATGTGCGCCGGGCGCCAGTCGTTGGGACCGTTGCGCCATGGGTAAGGCCCTGGCTTGACGGTACGGAAGCTGTAATTGCCTTCACTGTCGGTCAGTGCACGTCCGACGCCGCCGAAATTGGGATCGATGGGCGCCAGATAAGCATCGCGCTTATGGCGATAACGCCCGCCGGCGTTGGCCTGCCAGATCTCCACCAACGTGTGCGGGATCGGCTTTCCGTACTGATCGCAGACCCGCCCGGCCAGCAGGATACGCTCGCCGATGGGCAGCCCACCGTTGTTGAAATTGAGCAGCAGGTCGTTATCGTGCTGGCCGAATTTCAAATGCGAGAAATCCGGGCCGGTGGTTTCGGAAATGGACTGCGGGATACTGACCAGCGCCTGACGCGGCGAGCGCAGGATCGAGGTCTTGTAATCAGGGGTGAGAGCTTTTGGATGCCAGTTTCGGTCACGAATGACGAAGCGGCTGTTGTCCGCGGCAGACATGGCGTTCTCCTCGTTTTTCTTATGGGGCGCGCAGGCGTCGATCACATGCGCTACAGGCTGCGGCGAAGTGTCGCGCGATCCATGCTTATAGAGAACTGAAATAAACCCGATTATCCATAACCGTTTGGTTATGGATGCTAGACATTGCGATAGGCCTCTCCAAGACTCCGCAGCTCGTCCACGCACCACTGCGCTGCGCGCGTGAGTGGCAAGGCCGGGTTGCTGCACAAACCGACCGAGCCGCCCGGCTCACGGATACCCATATCCAGCTCGACCAGTGTGCCGCCTTTCAACTCCAGCGACACGGCATCCAGTGGCGCGATCCACACCGCATCGCTGCACTGCACATAGCGGCGGCTGAGGGTGAGCGAAAGGGTTTCAAGGCGTTGACGCGGCATGCGGATACCGCACTGCACGAACAGGCTGTCGGCAAACTTGCGGATGGTCGTGCCTGCCAGCGGCAAGACCAGCGGGAATTGCTCCAGGCTTTCGGGCTTGAGCGGCGCGGCCAGCAACGGGTGATCGCTGCGCACCACCAGCGTCATCGACTCGTTGTACAGGTGCTCGAACGTCAGGCCCTGAATCTGCGGACTGTCCGTCATGCGCCCGACCACCAGATCCAGCTCCCCTACCCTCAATTGCGACAGCAGATAGGCACTGGGCCCGGTCATCACACTGACGATCAGCGCCGGGTGCCGCTGGTGCAGGCGATGAACCACCTCGGGCACCAACAGGCTTTCGGCCGTCGACAGTACGCCCAGTCGTGCAGTGACCGTGTCATGCTCACCCGAGCGCAGGCTGCTGACGCCCTCGCGCAGAGCCTGCACGCTGGGCCCGGCAAAGCGCATGAATGCCACGCCTGCTTCGGTGAGTGCCGCGCCGCTCTTGCTGCGCACGAATAACGTAGTGTCGAGCAGGGTTTCCAGCTCTTTGAGACTTTTCGACAGCGCCGGCTGACTGATCGCCAGAACGTCGGAAGCACGCGCCAGACTGCCCTGCCGGGCCACTTCGAGAAAGCAGACCAGATGGCGAAATTTGATGCGTGTATCGATATTCACTGCGCGTCGTGTCCGGTAAATGAAAGGGAATGCAGCTCAACGACTCAGAAACGACGCCACTTGAGGCGCGTCAAATGGCCAGTCCAACTCGTCGCCGGTGTCAACTCGCCGCAACACAGGAACGCGCAACTCGTAGCGTTCAAGCAGTTGCTCATCCTCGCAGATGTCGACCAGCTCAACCAGCAGGCCGTGTTCGATGGCGAACGGCAGTAAAACCGCTTCGGCAACCTCGCACAGCGGGCATCCCGGGGTGCTGAACAGCTGGCATTCGGGGGGCATGGGTCGATCCTCGGCGAATCCTCGGTGAGCGGAAATTATTCTAGGCGCGCACCGGGATCACGTCGACACCCGGAAATGCGCCTTGCTGAACGCATTGGCGCGATCCAGTACCGGTTTCTCGAAACAACGATAACCGACCCAGCCATAGCACACCGCCGCAGCCATCATCAGCAGCGCGAAAAACAGGTTGTCCAGGTAGCTTTCGGGCCAGGCTCCCACCAGACTCCAGACCCTGCCGATCACCCCCAGCACCAGCAGATGAGACAGATAGATCGTGTAGGACATATCGCCCACGGCAACCAGAAACACCGGCACCCGCAGATGTCGACGTCGTTCGAGCAAGGCCAGCGTCAACACCAGTACGCCGAATGTGCCGCCGACCATGAGCATGCGCAGCAGCCCCTGACTCTCATACAGCCGGTAATAGCCGATCAGGGGCACCGCCGCCAACAACGCGACACCGAGCAGTAACCAGACCGCAGCAGTCGGCACGCGGGCACTGTGGCGACCGTAAAAGAACAAGGCCAGCGCGGCGCCCAGCATGAACTCGAGGGCATAGGGATGCAGGATGATCTTCACTGCCGGGGAATAGTCCTGCCAGTTTGCCAGCGTGTTGAACGCCACGATGATCAGACACCAGCCGCCGAGCAGAAACGGCAGACTGCGCTCGCGAAACAGCAGGAAACCGGAGAACACCACGTAGAACCACAGTTCGAACAGCAGCGACCAGGCCACCATCACCAGCAGCACCTTGTCGTTGGGCAACAGCAGGAACGACATGATCAGATTGGACGAGCCATGCCCGCTGTTGACCATGCCCGGCTGCACCAGATAAACCGCCAGGGTGATGAAAAAGTACAACCAGTACGTGGGATAGATCCGCGATACCCGATTGAACAGAAAGCGCTGGGCTTCGATTGCGCTCTGAAAACGGCCACGGCTGACAATCACCATGACGAATCCGCTGATGACGAAGAACAGATCGACGCCCAACTGAAAAAAATCGAGCCAGGGCGGCAGAAGGATATCGCCACCGGAAAACTTGCTCTCTACCGACATCATGTGAAACAACACAACGCCAAGGACTGCTACGCCCCTGAGCCCCTGCAGGGAATACAGCCGCTCCATGCCTCTCTCCATTCAACGGATGTCGCGCGCGCCAGGCCATCCCGTGGTCACGCGTGTGGAGCATAGCCAATGGCCAGAAATACGGAACCCCAATCTTCCAGTGGTTGCGGTTTTTCCTGGCAGATACTTTTGGAGTAAGGTGCAGCGGCAGTGTAAAGCCTGATCGAACACGATACGCCAATCGAAGTGAACCTTCAGGAATCACCTGTACTCGAAACATTCATACGCCCACCAAACGGAGAACATCATGGCCCGCGAAACTGCACAGAATGCTCAGGAAATCCTGAGAGCCGACGTCCAGGTACTGGTTGCCGACACTGAGAAATTGCTGGCGCATACCGCCTCTCTCGCGGGTGATCAGGCCGATGAATTGCGCGCCCAGATCCGCGAAAGCCTGCTGCGCGCCAAGGAAACCCTGAAGACCACCGAAGATTCGTTGCGCGAGCGCGGTGAAGCGGCAGTGGTCGCCACCGAAGATTACGTTCAGAACAACCCCTGGCAGTCCGTCGGTATCGCCGCAGGTGTCGGCTTTCTGATCGGTCTGCTGGCTACAAGGCGCTAACATCATGACTCTGGGAACGGAATCAGCACCGCCCGAGGGAACTCCGGGCTCTTCACCGCGGCGCCTGGGCGCTGCCTTCCTTGGCCTGTTGCACACTCACGTCGAGCTGTTCGGCATTGAATTGCAGGAACAGAAAGCGCGAACCGTCAGCCTGCTGCTGTTCGCCGGTCTGGCACTGGTTTTCGGCCTGCTGCTGCTCACCGGGCTCTCGGCCTTGCTGCTGATCGTTCTGTGGGACAGTTATCGCCTGGCGGGCATCGTCGGCCTGTGTACGTTTTACCTGCTGGCCGCGATCTTTTGTGGATTGCGCCTCAAGGCAGCGATCTTCGACGAGTCTTCGCCCTTCCATGCGACCCTCGAAGAACTGGCCAATGACCGTGAGCGATTGATGCCATGAGTGAACCCAAGTCGCACCAGAGCAATACGCGTCGAGAACTGCGCAAGGCATTGATTCGCCTGCGCATGGAAATGCACCGCCAGGAAATTCGCCACGAATCGACGCAACTGATGCAGCCGTTGCAACGCTTTCGCGGCATCCGCCATGACTGGAAAAGCGCGCTGGGCTTTCGCCACGCGCCGCTCTGGGGCGTGGGCTCGGTTGCCCTGCTGGGCTTCCTGAGCGGCAAACGTGCCAAGACCGGACGTACCAGCCTGCTGGGACGCCTGTTGAAGCTGGGCATCACGCTGACGCCGGTGGTCAAGGTCGCCATGCAAGCGCGCGCCCTGCAGAATCGCAATCGCAAAGTCTGATTGCGCCACGCGTCTAGCATGATCCTGGCCTGACGGTACTGGCCTTAATACAAATGCCTGCTCAGGTTTTCCGGAGCAGGCATTTGTTTTTCCATGGGGCCTGTTCTCATCGATGCGGCCCTTGCGGCAGGCGTGTCGAACCGGGAAGCTACGCCCCAATTACTGACGGAGTGAACGCATTGGATTGGCAAACGCTGCTTAACCGCGAACGACTGGGCAAGACCCTGCACAGCCCCGAGGAACTGGGGCGCAGTCCGTTTCACAAGGACCATGACCGGATCATCTTTTCCGGGGCCTTCCGCCGCCTGGGACGCAAGACCCAGGTGCATCCGGTGTCCAGCAACGATCATATCCATACGCGCCTGACCCATTCACTGGAAGTCAGTTGTGTCGGCCGTTCGCTGGGGATGCGCGTCGGCGAAACGCTGCGCTCTGCCCTGCCTGAATGGTGCGACCCCAGCGACCTGGGCATGGTTGTGCAATCGGCCTGTCTGGCCCACGACATCGGCAATCCGCCGTTCGGTCACTCGGGCGAAGATGCAATTCGCAACTGGTTCAATCAAGCCGCCGGGCGTGGCTGGCTCGACGCGATGAGCGATACCGAGCGTAATGACTTTCTCAATTTCGAAGGTAATGCCCAGGGATTCAGGGTGCTGACGCAGCTGGAATACCACCAGTTCGACGGCGGCACTCGCCTCACCTACGCCACACTGGGCACTTACCTCAAATACCCGTGGACCGCCCGCCACGCGGACTCGCTGGGCTACAAGAAGCACAAGTTCGGCTGCTATCAGAGCGAACTGCCGATCCTTGAGCAGATCGCCGGCAAGCTGGGTTTGCCGCAACTCGAAGACCAGCGCTGGGCGCGTCATCCGCTGGTGTATCTGATGGAAGCCGCCGACGACATCTGTTACGCCCTGATCGACCTGGAAGACGGCCTGGAGATGGACCTGCTCAACTACGCGGAAGTGGAATCGCTTTTGCTCGGGCTGGTCGGCGATGATCTGCCGGAAACCTACCGGCAACTGGGTCCGGGCGACTCACGACGGCGCAAACTGGCAATCCTGCGTGGCAAGGCCATCGAGCACTTGACCAACGCGGCCGCCAGAGCCTTCGTCGAGCAGCAGGACGCCTTGCTGGCCGGCACCCTGCCTGGCGACCTGGTCGAGCACATGCACGGCCCGGCCAAACGCTGTGTGCTCAACGCCAAGGACATGGCGCGCAAGAAAATCTTTCAGGACAAGCGCAAGACACTGCATGAAATCGGTGCCTACACCACGCTGGAGATCCTCCTCAACGCATTCTGCGGCGCGGCCGTCGAACAGTTTGGCGGCAGGACGCCGTCGTTCAAGCATCGACGCATCCTCGACTTGCTGGGTAACAGCGCGCCCGATCCCAAGGCACCGCTGCATGCCTCGTTCCTGCGCATGATCGACTTCATCGCGGGCATGACCGACAGCTACGCCAGCGAAATGGCCCGGGAAATGACCGGCCGCTCCGGACAGATATAGCTTCCATCGACCCGCCCGCTGCCTGAACGGATGCAGGCAAAAGGCTGGTCAGACTGATTGCCTCGCAAAACTCAGACAGGCCCTACATGCATGTCAGACGAGTCCTATCGCAGCTTTTCTTGCATCCCTCAATAATTCCAGCCACTTCAACTGCCATCCGGCACGTTATCCATCCGCCTGCGATACTCACGGGTCCGCACGCCGCCTGCCGATGCCTGAACGCCTCGCCAGGGCTTTTCCGGAACGCTCATGTCCACACATAGCCTGCGCATCCTTCTGGTGGAAGATCACCCGTTTCAACTGATTGCCACTGAGGTGCTGCTCAACAACCATGGCTACTTCCTGCTGACGCCCGTCCTGACGGCTGCCGAGGCCATGGCCGCCATGCAACGCAGTGCCGAACCCTACGGGCTTGTGCTGTGCGATCAGTGCCTGCCGGACATGTCAGGCCTCGACCTGATCGACGAGGCAGCCCGACACGGCTGGCTGCGCCAGGCCATTCTGCTCAGCGGCTTGCCGGACACACAGCTTGAAAACCTGCAGCAACTCGCCCTGCAGCGCGATCTGCCCCTGCTCGGCTGCCTGAGCAAGCCCCTGCACGGGCCCGACCTCAGTCGCCTGCTGGGGCACCTCGTTGACTGACGTCGGCCAGCCGGCTTTATCCGGCTTGAGATATACCGGGCAAAAACAGATACATGCCAGACACCGGCAAACTGGAACGATTAAATTCGACGTTCAGATGCGTAGGAAATCATCAGTCAACATGAATGATGATTCCAGAAAGTAATAAACACCCGACGCATCATTTGCCAAACACACATTGAAATAAGCGTTAACGTTTAAACACAGTTATGTTCTACGTAGGCTTTTACGTACTCCGATACGCTAATTTTTGTAGGACTTTTCCTATATATGCCTGCCGAGCAAGTCTCTTTATGTGCCTGCCCGAACATCTGAGCTAAGGTGCGCGCTTTCTTCACTGCTTGTTATGGAATGGAATATGAACTCAGTTTTTATCATCGACGATCATCCGGTCATCCGGATGGCGGTCAGAATGCTTCTGGAGAACGAAAATTATGAGGTGGTCGGCGAAACCGATAACGGTGTCGACGCCATGCAGATGGTGCGTGAATGCATGCCTGACCTGATCATCCTCGACATCAGCATTCCCAAGCTTGACGGCCTCGAGGTGCTGGCGCGCTTCAATACGATGGGGCTGCCCTCCAAGATTCTGGTGCTGACGTCGCAGACCCCCAACCTGTTTGCCATTCGCTGCATGCAATCGGGTGCCTCGGGTTATGTGTGCAAGCAGGAAGACCTTAGCGAACTGCTCAGTTCGGTGAAAGCGGTATTATCCGGCTACAATTACTTTCCCAGTCAGGCGTTGACGTGCGCAGTTCGTGAAGAGGGTCAGACCAACGAGCTGGAGCTGTTCAAGTTGGTCAATGACCGCGAACTGATGGTATTGCAGTTATTTGCCCAGGGCCGTTCCAACAAGGAAATAGCCAAGGGCATGTTTCTCAGTAACAAAACCGTCAGTACTTACAAAACGCGGCTTATGCAAAAACTGAAAACCAGAACCTTGGTAGAACTTATCGAGATGGCAAAACGCAACGCGCTAGTGTGAGAAAACGGATGCCCAAGCGCTTCAGACAATTATTAATACTGGCCACAAGCCTGTGCATAGGCTGGGGTGCTGAAGCCGGTCTTCATGCGGCCGATCACTATACCCTGCTCGGTCGCTCGAGCCCGGCGCACATGGACGTGAAGCTGGACAGTCACCAGTGGCAGTGGGTGCGCGGTCAACGCGAACTGATTCTCGGCACCTCGAGCCCCGATTACCCGCCCTTCGATATCACGATTTCAGGTAACGATTACGAAGGCATCACTGCCGACTACGCAGGGATCATTTCGGATGCGCTGGACCTGCCCGTCAGGGTTCAGCGTTTCGAAACCCGTGATGCGGCGATCAAGGCCCTTGCCGCAGGCCAGATCGACCTGCTGGGCACCGCCAACGGTTTTGAAGCCGTCGATCGCAACATCAGGCTTTCACAGCCCTACTCGGTGGACCAGCCCGTCCTGGTCACCCGGGTCGGAGACACCCGCCCCCTGAACGAGGGCCTGAAAGGCATGCGGCTGAGCATGGTCTATCACTACCTGCCGCCTGCCGAGGTCGAAGCGTCCTATCCCGGCGCAACGCTGAAGACCTATCCCTCTTTTCAGAACGCCATCAACGCAGTCGCCTTCAATCAGGCGGACGTGTTCCTGGGCGATACGATTTCCACCCAGTACATCATCAACAAGGGTTATCTGAACAACGTGCAGATGTCGAATTTCGGCAAGCACGAGCCCAACGGTTTCAGCTTCGCGGTCAGCAACGAAAACACGCAACTGCTGGGCATCATCAATCAGACGCTGAAAGCCATCCCCGTCGATGAACGGATCAATATTTCCAGACGCTGGAGCACGGGCAGCGACCTGATGCTCACCGACCAGAAGCTGCAACTGACGCAACGCGAGGAGCGCTGGATCGCTCAGCACCCGACCGTGCGCGTGGTCGTCAACGAAGCGTATGCACCGCTGACATTCTTCGATGCCAAGGGTAACTTTCGCGGCATCACCGCAGACTTGCTCGAACTGGTGCGCCTGCGTACCGGGCTCAGGTTCGACGTCAAACGCTCGCCCAGCCTGACCGACATGCTCAATCAGGTCGGCGAAGGTCAGGCAGACATGATCGGCGCGCTGGTGTCCAGTGATGCGCGTGAGGACCGATTCAGCTTCACCCGCCCCTACATCGACAATTCGTTCGTGCTGGTCACCCGCAAGGACCAGGGTGCCCCCAGCTATCTGGAGCAAATGGACGGCAAGCGTCTGGCGATCACTCAGGGCAGCCCGGTGCTCGACTGGCTAAGCCGCAAATACCCCAGGGTCGTGCCGCTGGAAATCGACAACCCGTTCCAGGCGCTGGACATGTTGTCACTGGGCCGGGCGGAAGGTGCGGTCATCTCGCTGCTCAGCGCAGACTATTTCCTGTCTTCCGGGATCTTCGAGGAGCGTTTGCAGATGACCGCTACCGTCGGCGAGGACCCGGCGCTGATTTCCATGGCGACCTCACGCAATGCCATCGAGCTGAGCTCGATTCTCGACAAGGCCCTGGCAAGCATCGCACCGCAGGACATGGCAGCGATCAACAACCGCTGGCGCGTCTACACCCCCTCACGCGCCAACTGGCATGACTATGAACGGCTGATCTATCAGATTGTGGTGGGTGCAGGCCTGTTGCTGCTGGGCCTGCTGGCCTGGAATGCCTGGATGCGCCGGCAGATACGTCAGCGTGAGGCTGCGGAGCGGGCTCTGGGCGATCAGTTCGAATTCATGCGCGCCCTGGTCGAGGGTACGCCGCATCCCATCTACGTACGGGATCGCGAAGGCATGCTACGCATGTGCAATGACAGCTACCTCAGGGTGTTCTCCGCGCAACGGGAAGACATCATCGGCAAGAGCGCCACCGAAGGGGTGCTGGGCAACGCCTTCGAAGCCCGGGAATACGCTGCCGACTATCAGCGGGTCATGGCCAGCAATACCGCATTGATCCTCGACCGCCCTCTGCGCATTGGCGATCGACAGCTGACCATCTACCACTGGATCCTGCCGTTTCGTGACTCTCTGGGCGAAGTACAGGGCATCATCGGTGGCTGGATCGACATCAGCGAGCGTCGCCAGCTCATCGAGGACCTACAGGCTGCCAAGGAACAGGCCGACGCCGCCAGCCGGGCCAAGAGCACCTTCCTTGCCACCATGAGCCATGAAATCCGCACGCCCATGAATGCGGTGATCGGCATGCTGGAACTGGCGCTCAAACGTGCCGATCACGGCGAACTGGATCGGTCCGCCATCGAAGTCGCCTACAGCTCGGCCAACGACCTGCTGGACCTGATCGGCGACATCCTCGACATCGCCCGCATCGAATCCGGGCGGCTGTCACTCAACCCCGAGCGGGCGAATCTGCGCCGGCTGGTGGAGTCGGTGCTCAGGGTATTCGACGGTCTGGCGCGGCAGAAGGACCTCGAACTGGTGCTGGAACTGGACAGCAGGATCAACGCCGACGTGCTGATCGACCCGTTGCGCTTCAAACAGATCCTGTCCAACCTGGTCAGCAACGCCATCAAGTTCACCCCGATGGGGCGGATCAAGGTCGTACTGCAGGCAGCCGAAAGTCCGGACCCGCAACTGCTGCATCTGCACATCACCGTTCAGGACAGCGGCATCGGCATCAGTGTCGAAGACCAGCAACGCCTGTTCGAACCGTTCGCCCAGGCCGACAACACCGGACAAATGGCGCGTACCGGCGCCGGGCTCGGGCTGGTGATCTGCCGCAACCTGTGCATGATGATGGGCGGCAACCTTTCGCTCGACAGCACGCCGGGGCACGGCACCCGGATCAGCATGAATCTGGTGCTGACCACACTTGAACCGCTGACCGGTCAGCCCGTCGTTGCGCAACCGGCAGCCGTCGTTCATCAGACCCTCAGGATCCTGATCGTCGACGATCATCCTGCCAATCGACTGCTGCTTTACCAGCAGCTCGGCTTTCTCGGCCATCACTGCGAAATGGCCGAAAACGGCGCGCAAGGGCTCGATCGCTGGAAAACAGATGCCTTCGATCTGGTCGTCGCCGATTGCAACATGCCGATCATGAACGGCTACGACATGACCGCTGCGATCCGCGAACAGGAGCGCGCCTGCGAACGCCAACGCTGCCCTGTCTGGGGCTTCACGGCCAACGCGCAGCCTGACGAGATCGAGCGCTGCCGGACGGCGGGCATGGACGACTGCCTGTTCAAACCCATCAGCCTCTCGATGCTCAGCGAACGGCTGACAGCCATTGCCCCGCTGGTGTCCAGCCGGGCCCTGCCCTTCAGCCTCGAGAGCGTCAGCAACCTGACCGGTGACCGTCCCGAGATGGTTGAACGCCTGCTCGCGCAACTGCTGCACAGCAACCACGAAGACCGGCTGTTGCTGGCCAGACTGATACCGGAAAACAATCGTCAGAAAACCCGCGACCTGGCGCACAGGATCAAGGGCGCGGCACGGATCATCACCGCTTCACGGGTGGTCGACGCCTGTGATGCGCTCGAACTGGCCTGCGAACCGGACACACCCGATGAACAGTTCTACACCTGCCAGCAGGCAGTCGAACTGGCCATGATCGAGCTTGAGGACGCACTGATGCTGCAACAGGCAAAGCCTGACTGAGCGAGCGCAGAGACGATACAACGAAGAGGGAGATAAACGGGAGACGTGCGGGGAACAAGCAAGGGAAGCAGGCGCTGGCCTGCTTCCCGTTACATCAGGCGGCCGGATTGATTTCCTTTTCCGGGTACCAGACGTCGATCAGCGGGCTGACAGTGACTTCTGTCAGTTCGCTGCGGCCCTTGAGCCAGGCTTCGACAGCAGCACGCTGCTCTTCGCTGACCGAGCCACGCTTGCTCAGGCAAACCAGACCGAAGTCGTCGCCGCCCACATAGCCAAGACCGTTGGCTTCCATTGCTTCTTTCAGGAAAGCGTCAAGGAAAGCATCGATTGCCTTGTCGTCCAGCTCTTGCTTGAAGTCCAGGTTCAGTTCAAAACCCAATTCCTGGAACTCGTCCACACACAGTTTTTTGCGCAGACGGCGGGAGCGGTTAGTGGCCATGGGACAATCCTCATCAATAAATATCGGGCGGCACTTTACCAGCTTGGCGATTTAAAAGCCCGACAATTGCGGCGTGTGGTGGATATCCGGCGTTGCGACGGCCATGAACGCCGAATCATTAAAAAATAGCATTTACCGGCTTGCCCCCCGGTCACAAGCCTGCCCCGCTTGGGGCATAATGCGGCTCGTTTCATGCGTGGCATTGTGTGTTACAAAAAAAGCCCGCCGCGCATTCACTACTATAGTTATCGAAATCGAATCGACATTTGCAATAGTTACCGAGGGAATTCATCCATGCCCTCTTTTTCGTTTCCCTCTTTGCAGTAGGGTTTTAGTCAATGATCAAGTCGCTACGTCCATTGTTGCTCGCGTCACTCCTTTTGCCCCTGGCTCTGCCCTCCTACGCCGCCGTCATCAACACCACGCTGCCCCCCAAGGTTCAACAGGCCATGAAAGCCAGCAAACTCGGCGATGACGCACTGTCGCTGGTGATGTTGCCGCTCAATGGCCCCGGCACGCCCACCGTGTTCAACGCCGACGTCTCGGTCAATCCGGCTTCCACCATGAAGCTGATCACCACCTACGCGGCCCTGGAAATGCTCGGCCCGACCCACCAGTGGAAAACCGAATTCTTCACCGACGGCACCCTGAGCAATGGCGTGCTGCGCGGCAACCTGTACCTCAAGGGCGGCGGCGATCCCAAGCTGAATATGGAAAAGCTCTGGCTGCTGATGCGTGACCTGCGCGCCAATGGCGTGCAGCAGGTGACCGGCGACCTGGTACTGGACCGCAGTCATTTCGTGCAACCGCAATTGCCAGTGTTCAACGATGACGGCAATGACGACAACAAGCCGTTTCTGGTCAAGCCCGACGCACTGATGGTCAACCTCAAGGCGCTGCGCTTCGTGACCCGCAATGACGACGGCAGGATTCTGGTCTCGGTCGAGCCGCCGATTGCCAGCATCCGCATTGATAATCAGGTCAAGGCAAGCGCCTCGAAGCAATGCACCGGGGATGTGCGCTACAACCCGGTCACCCAGGCCGATGGCAGCGTCAACGTGACGGTCACCGGCCAGCTGGGCAATGGCTGCAACTCACAGACCTACCTGTCACTGCTGGACCACCCCACCTATGCGGCTGGCGCAGTGCGGGCCATCTGGCAGGAACTGGGCGGCACCATTCAGGGCAAGGACCGCGTTGGCGTGCTGCCCGGCAATGCCAAGCTGCTGGCCAAGGCCTTTTCCCCGGATCTGGTGGAAGTCATTCGTGACATCAACAAGTTCAGCAACAACACCATGGCCCAGCAACTGTTCCTGAGCCTGGGCGAAGAGTTCCGCAACGAAGCCGACGGTGACGACGGCAAGGCCGCACAGCGTGTCATCCGTCAGTGGCTGGCGAAGAAAGGCATCACCGCGCCGCATCTGGTCATGGAGAATGGCTCCGGGCTGTCGCGGGCCGAGCGTGTCAGCGCGCGTGAAATGGCGGTGATCCTGCAAGCGGCCTGGCGCAGTCCCTATGCTGCCGAGTTCATGAGCTCCATGCCGCTGGCCGGCCTCGACGGCACCATGCGCAAGCGACTCAAGCGCACCCCGCTGCTCGGCGAGGCACACATCAAGACCGGCACCCTGAATACTGTGCGTGCGATTGCCGGCTTCAGCCGCGACAGCAACGGCAACACCTGGGCCGTCGTGGCGATCCTCAACGACCCGCGTCCGTTTGGTGCATCGTCGATACTCGACGAGGTACTGGTCGATCTGTACCGGCAGCCCAAGTTGACCAACACCACGGTTTCGATCCAGCAATAACCAATCGATACCGACAATCGGCAGGCCCGCTTGAGCAGCGGGTCTGTCTGCATCAGTCCTGCTCGGGCTCGACCCGATCGCGACCGGCCTGTTTGGCGGCGTAGACTCCGGAGTCGGCGCGCAGCAACATCGCGTCGATCCCCTCCCCCTCGCGCCAGCTGGCGATCCCGAAGCTGCCTGTGACCACCTGATCGACGCCTTCGATAACCTGCCTGCGCAGTTCCTCGCGCAGGCTCAGTGCCAGTTGATAGGCCTGGGCACCGCGCGTTCCGGGGCAGATCACCATGAACTCTTCACCACCCAGACGGCAGAACACATCGTCGCTGCGCAGCCTCTGGCTGATCTTTTCCGAGATAGCCTTGAGCACCTGATCGCCTGCGGCATGCCCGAAGCGGTCATTGATCCGCTTGAAGTGATCGATATCGAGCATGATGATCGACAGGTTACCGCCGTGCCGGTCGATTCTTTTCAGCTCGGCCTGCATCCGGTCCTGAAAGTAGCGCCGATTGTAGGCACCGGTCAGCACATCGGTGACCGACAGCGCACGCAGCTCCTGCTCGACGCGCTTGAGGTCGGTGATATCGGACACAAAGCCATGCCACAGCACGCTGCCATCGGCCAGGCGCTCAGGCGTCGACGCCGAACGTAACCAGCGCAGCCCCTTGCGTGGCAGCTCGACGCGGTACTCTTCGCTCCACGGTGTCAGGTGTTCGGCACTGATCAGGATGGAGCTTCTGACCCGCATCAGGTCCACCGCCTGTATGCGTCGCAGGATGGTTTCGGAATCGCTCAGCAGTTGTTCCTCGCCCACCTCGAACAGCTCGCACATGCCGGCGCTGGCGTACCTGAAACGTGCGCTGCCATCGACGGCCAGGTGGTACTGGTAAATGCCGCCTGGCACTTGCGAGCCGAGCTTTTTCAGCAACTGCCCCTTCTCGGCAAGCGCCTGGTTGACGCGTTTATGCTCAGTGACGTCGATGCACACCGCCAGGTACCCGGTCCACAGCCCCTGATCGTCACGCACCGCAGTGACCAGCATGTTCACCACCAGCGTGCTGCCATCGCTGCGCTGCAGGGTCCACTCCTGCGAAGGGTGGTTACCGTCCTGTACGGCATCGAGAAACATCAGTTGCGAGGCGCTGATCGGTTGCCCGCGGCTTTTGCTCAAGCGGCTCGCACGGGCCTCCAGATCGGCTGACTGGTAAAAGTCCATGAGGCGGAACCTGCCCAGCACATCCTCCTGCGCATAGCCGAGCATCTTCTGTGCACCGACGTTGAACGTCTTGATCAGCCCGTCCAGATCGGTCGCGATGATCGCCACTTCGGTCGCCGCATCCAGCACACTCCGCAACTGCCCGTGCGCGGCCCTCAATTGCTGCTCGCGCTGGCGCAGCTCGCGGGTGCGCTGCGCAACCCGTTGCAGGGCACGCTGACGCTGGCTGATCAGGCTGTAGAGCAAGGCACTGAGCATCAGGCTCAAAAGCCCTCCAAGCCACAGCACCCGGCCAGGCATCATGATCTGGTTGTTCAGGCTGAAAATCTGCGTGGGGCGAACCTCGACCAGATAATCCCTGTCGCCCAGGCTCAGCAGGCTGCTGGCGTACAGCGGACTGCGTATCGCAGGGAGCGGCGACTGGTAGACCTGCTCGGGCGTTTCCGGCGAACTGAGGTCGAGCATGGTCACGGCAAGGTTGTCCTGCTCTGCCGTGCCGATGTTCATCAATTGCGTCAGGCTGATCACTGCGGTGACGTAACCCCGCAATTGTGCAACCGGTTGGCCAATCGAGAACACCGGCGCGACCAGCAAAATGCCATACGTGTCGGAAGGCTCCAGGGACAACAGGTGGATACGAGGCGTTGCGACGGTTCGTTTCAGCAACCGCGCACGTTCCAGCGCGGCACGGCGCACCGGCTCCGAGGCGACATCGAACCCCGCTGGCGTCGGAATGTTGCTGAGCGTCTGGATGTATCGAACCGGGAAATACTCATTTCGTGCCGCAGCGATTTTCAAGGCGCCGTTTTCATCCATCTCGCGTATGGCATATCCGGGCGAGCCTTCCTCACGCGACTGCCTTTCAAAAGCTGCCCGTTCGGCTTGCAGCACCCTTGGGTTCCAGGCATACGCCTGGGTGCCGATCAGCAACGGCGCGACAAACCCGTCGAATTCGGACAGTTCAACCTGATGGGAGTAGATAAAGAAACGAGCCAGGGTGTCGAGCCGGGTAACCTGCCTGTCCAGACGTTCCTGCAGGCGACTGAAGCGCTCCGCGGCAACCATGTCGAAACGCTGACGCAACTGGCGCTGATACAACTCGTTGTCGGCCAGCGCCAGCATGATCGTAAGTGCCGCGCCGACCAGCAATGCCAGGACTGCGATAAGCCACGCTGAAAGCTGACCGTTGATGAAACTCAGAATTCTGAGCTTGAACCGCTTGACTGTCATACACACAAACTCAAGACGCCAACATACGGAAGCGTCAGGCTGGCTATAACTTCTGTTATAGCTATTCGCCAGTAATTTTCATAGGCTTATGACTGTTTCAGAACGATCCGTTGGTCTGTCCGCAAGGTTGAAGACCGGGCTTCAACCTTGCGGGCAGCCACTCAAGTTACATCTTGAATCGTGTAACGACGCCGTTCATTTCAATCGCCAGTCTCGACAGTTCGCCACTGGCAAGGGAAGTCTGATTGGCGCCCTCGGTACTCTGTACGGAAAGGTCGCGAATACTGATCAGATTGTGGTCAATGGAACGAGCCACCTGCGCCTGCTCTTCGGAAGCTGTAGCGATCAGCGTGTTCATGTCATTGATTTCTTCGATACGCCGGGCAATATCGTCAAGCGCCGCACCGGCCTCATGTGCAATCCCCAGAGTATCCTGCGCGCCCATGCAGCTTTCCTGCATCGACCGGGTGGCTTGTTCGGAGCCCTCTAGAACGGCGCCGATCATTTGCTCGATTTCCTGGGTCGACTGCTGAGTACGATGCGCCAGTGCCCGGACCTCATCCGCCACGACGGCAAAACCGCGCCCCTGCTCGCCGGCACGCGCAGCTTCAATAGCGGCGTTGAGGGCGAGCAGGTTGGTTTGCTCGGCGATGGTACGGATCACCGCGAGGACTTTGCTGATGTCGTTGGATTGCCCGGCCAGACGCTGCACATCGGCGCTGGTGGCAAGCACCGTGGCGCTCAGTTTTTCGATCGCGGTGACGGTACTGGCCACTCGCTCGGCTCCGCGCACTGTGGAGGCATTGGATTCTTTCGCTGCGTCAGATGCAGCCGCTGCGTTGCGCGCGACCTCATCCACCGCTGCGGTCATTTCGTTGACCGCTGTGGCGGCCTGCTCGATCTCCTGATTCTGACGACCCAACCCGGTACTGGATTGCACGGTGATGGAGTTCATTTCTTCGGCAGCGGAAGCCAGTTGCTGTGACGAGTTGCCGATCAGGCCAATGGTTTGTCGCAGGTTCTTCTGCATGGCCAGTGTCGAGCGTTGCAGTTCGGAAAACTCGTCGTCACCCGTGACCGGAATGTCACCACGAAGATCACCGCTGGCAATACGCTCATTGACCGACAACAATGATTTCAAAGGAGTGACAATACTGCGCGTCAACAGAACGGCGAGGATGATCGTAATAATCAGCGACGCGATAATAATAACTACGGTAAAGGTGAAGCCGCTTTTATACGACGCCATTGCATCTGCACCCAAACTATCGGCCTGCTCGATATTCATCTGAACCAGTTCATCCACTGCCGTTTGCAAGGTCTCGGTAATGGGCACTATGTTGACGTCGGTAAACATTACAGCCCCGGCGTTGTCGCCTTTCTGACTAAACTTGAGCACCGTCTCCAGAAGTGACGCAAACTTCTGGGCGGAGGTGTTGACCGTTTGATAAAGGCTTGCCTCGCTGGCATTGCTTACAAGTGGCGCGTACGCGGCAGACTGCTTGAGCATTTCCTCTCGCGAGGCTTTCACTCGCGCCGCAGTTGCTGCCTGGGCCTGAGGATCGGACTGCCCGATCAGCCGCCGTACATCCAGCCGCAAGCGCATGGTAGCGCTGCTTACCTTGTTCGCTACGATGATGCTGGCCATAGCGTTATTCTGCAGCGTGTCCATGCTGGACCGTAACTCGCCCATTTTCCATAGCGCGATCCCTCCCAACGCAATGAGCAGGCAGGTGATCAGCATAAAGCTCATCCCGGCACGAACAGCGACCTTGACGTTTCTCATCTTGTTACCTTCGGAGGTAGGTACGGCGTGGACAATCTCAAGACACGGTCGATACCTTCAGTCGCCCGATTGGACAGGGACTTCACTCAAGAGGTCGACAGTTGAAATTCGTTATACCGCTTTCCCGAGGAAATCATATCGGGAATAAAAGTGCGCACTCCGAGGAAACGAAAACAGACAAGACATTCAACAAGACAGCCGTTGCATAACCGTAGGATGACGATCGAAATATGAATAAATAAAAATATATAGCCATCTGACATCGCGAGTATAACACCGCGCAACGCCGTGAAATGCAAAAGTTTCAAACTTCCCGAAATAAGTTTAAAACACCCAATGAACGTAGATGTTGCACATCAAGCTGTTGATTCAAAGGACGTTTATACGCAACACCCAATCAGACGTTTGCCAACGGATTAAACGCGTTTGAGCACAACGGCATGCAAACGAGTGCAGTAGATATCGCGAGGTGCGATGAACGGACCGTTACCGATCCGTTCATCGCGCACCGGATCAGCTACGCGCCATGATTTTCCAGGCGCGGTGGATCTTGCCGTTACGGGCGAAGTCCTGATCGATGGTGTGCGCGGTAATATCTTCGACCGCATAACGCTGACTCAGGTTTTCATCGAGCACAAACTTGCGGAAGTTGTTGGAGAAGTACAACACGCCACCCGGTGCCAGACGTGCCATGGCCAGATCGATCAGCTCGACCTGATCACGCTGGACATCAAAAATGCCTTCCATGCGCTTGGAGTTGGAGAACGTCGGCGGGTCGATGAAGATCAGGTCGTACTCGTCGCGGTTGGCCTGCAGCCAGGCCATCACGTCGCCCTGCTCCAGACGATTCTTGTCGGAGAAACCGTTCAACGACAGGTTGCGACGCGCCCAGTCCAGATAGGTCCGCGACAGGTCGACGCTGGTGGTGCTGCGCGCACCGCCCTTGGCAGCATGCACACTGGCCGTCGCCGTGTAGGCAAACAGGTTCAGGAAACGCTTGCCGGCCGCCTCGCGCTGGATACGCATGCGCATCGGGCGGTGGTCGAGAAACAGCCCGGTGTCCAGGTAGTCGGTCAGATTGACCAGCAGCTTGACGCCGCCTTCGCTGACTTCCAGAAACTGGCCCTGGGCACTTTGGCGCTCGTACTGCTTGGTGCCGCTCTGACGCTCGCGACGCTTGATCACCACGCGGTTCTTGTCGATGTTCAGTGCTTGCGGAATGGCCGCCAGCGCATCGAACAGCCGGGCTGAGGCCTTTTCCGGATCGATGGATTTGGGTGCTGCGTATTCCTGAACATGCACCCAGTCGTGATACAGATCGATCGCTAGCGAGTATTCAGGCATGTCGGCGTCATACACGCGGTAGCAATCGATCCCTTCGCGACGCACCCACTTGCCCATCAGCTTGAGGTTCTTTTGCAGGCGATTGGCAAACATCTGCCCGCCTTCGCTCAGGCGCGCCTGTTCGACCACCACCGGTTCCGGCTTGATCGGGTTGCCGTTCTTGTTGAGTTTGCGCTCAACGACTTCAACCTCGACAGGGTTTTCGCGTTCGATCTGACGCTGCTCGGGGGTGCGTCGCTCGCCGGTCACGAACTGGTCAGGCGTGACCTTGATCAGTAGCAGTTTGCACGGCAAGGCGCCGTTCCAGAACGAATACTGTTTGTGACTGCGAATGCCCATGCGCTTGCCCAGGTCCGGCGCGCCGGTGAACACCGCAGCTTCCCAGTTGAGGCAGGCCTGACGCAGGCGCTCACCGAGGTTCTGGTAGAGATACAGCAGGCTGGCTTCATCTCCCAGACGCTCGCCGTACGGGGGGTTGCAGATCACCAGGCCTTTCTGGTTCTGGTCGGGACGCGGTTCGAAGGTCGCGACTTCGCCCTGATAGACCTTGATCCAGTCGCTCAGGCCGGCACGTTCGATGTTGTTGCGTCCCGGCTGGATCAGCCGCGGATCGGCTTCGTAACCGCGAATCCACGAAGGTGTCTTGGCCAAACCGGCTTCGGCGCGGGCCAGCGCTTCGTCGTGCAGCTTGCGCCACAGCGCCGGGACGTGGCCCAGCCAGGCCGAGAAGCCCCAGCGTTCACGCTTGATGTTCGGGGCGATGTCGGCGGCGATCATACCGGCCTCGACCAGGAACGTACCGACACCGCACATCGGGTCAGCCAGCGCGCCGCCCTCGGCAGCGATGCGCGGCCAGCCGGCGCGGATCAGGATGGCGGCGGCGAGGTTTTCCTTCAGCGGTGCAGCGCCCTGCTGCAGACGGTAACCGCGCTGGTGCAGGCTGTGCCCGGACAGATCGAGGGACAGAATGGCCTCACCGCGATCCAGACGCAGGTGCACGCGCAGATCGGGGTTGATCTTGTCGACCGAAGGGCGCTCGCCATCCGGGGTGCGCAGCTTGTCGACGATCGCATCCTTGACCTTCAGCGCACCGAAATGGGTGTTGTCGATGCCCGAACCATGGCCACTGAATTCAACGGCAATGGTGCCGTCGGATTCGAGATGGTCCTGCCACTCGACATCCAGTACGCCGTGGTAAAGGTCTTCGGCATCCTTCATCGGGAAGCGCTTGAGCACCAGCAACACGCGGTTGGCCAGGCGCGACCAGAGACACAGCCGGTAAGCGGTCTCCATGTCGGCCGAGCCGCGAATGGCTGAAGTGTGCTCGCGGGTCTCTTGCAGACCCAGCGCAGTGGCTTCCTCGGCAAGCAGGCCTTCAAGGCCCTTGGGGCAAGTGAGGAAAAGTTCGTAGCGATCCGACATGTGTATTCCAGGGCCTGAGCCGTCTGCGGCGGGCAACGCATTGCCCTGCCAGATTTGAACAGGCGTCTTTCATGGAGAACGCCTGCGTGGCACGTGATGTGTGCCGGTCCACCGCATGATCCTGTCATGTCATTGCGGCAGTTTTGGCGCGTATTAGAACAGATATCAGGCAAGGCGATGTCGGCAATGAAGGCGCGCAGTCAAAAGTCTTTTTTTGAAAAGTCACATTTTTGCAGCCTTGCTGTGACCCTTCGTCGCTTAAACAGCCAAGGCATTGAGCCAGTATATGAGCCTGATAAGCGATCTCAATGGGCTTGCAAACCCCCATGTTCACGGGGCTGCAGAAAAAATCGTGGTTGAAGCAGGTCATCGCTTATTGCTCGACAGACCTGAATATGACGTGCTTATGACAAAACGATCATTCACACCGCCCTGCGCTTTGGTTAGAAATCGTCTCAGGTCATCGCCGCAATGGGGATGGCATCAAGGCCCGCGACGCCGGCAGCGGGCCCCAACGGCAGAAGATTCTGCCCGACCTCAACACGGGGTCTCAGGGATATTACAGTCAACAGACGAGGGCATTACCCTATGAGAAGACTTAAGCGTGATCCGTTGGAAAGAGCATTTTTACGCGGTTATCAATACGGCGTTCATGGTAAATCCCGTGAGCTTTGCCCTTTTACTCTACCGTCAGTACGCCAGGCATGGATCAATGGCTGGCGCGAAGGACGCGGCGACAACTGGGACGGTATGACCGGCACTGCGGGCATCCACAGACTCAACGAACTTCACGCGGTCGGATGAGGCGATTCACATCAAAGACTTTCAGGCCTCTGTCGGGCCATACATGACTGACTGATTCACACCTGCACCATGCACGCCCGACCCGGGCGGCGGGCCAACGCCCAGGGGCTCTCTTGCAGAGCCCCTTTTTTTTACCCCGGGTTCAGCGTGCGGCGCGAGGCATTGCCGCAATGGCATCCACCGACTCGCGAATCAGCGCAGGGCCCTTGTAGATGAACCCCGAATAGATCTGCACCAGACTGGCACCCGCAGCGATCTTCTCGGCGGCATGCCGGCCTTCGGTGATCCCCCCGGCGGCGATGATCGGCAGACGACCCGCGAGCTCACCGGCCAGAACCTTGACGATGTGCGTGCTTTTTTCCCGAACCGGAGCGCCCGATAAACCGCCTGCCTGATCAGCATGCGGAAGGCCTTCGACGCCTTGGCGGCTCAGCGTGGTGTTGGTGGCAATGACTGCGTCCATACCGGACTCGATCAGGGCTGCGGCCACCAGCACGGTTTCTTCGTCGGTCATGTCCGGGGCAATCTTGATCGCCAGCGGCACACGCCTGCCATGCCGTTGCGTCAGTTCCTGCTGACGCAGGCTCAGGGCCTGGAGCAGTTGCTTGAGCGAATCGCCGAACTGCAGGCTGCGCAGCCCCGGCGTGTTGGGCGAACTGACGTTGACCGTGACGTAGCTGGCATGGGCATAGACCTTGTCCAGGCAGATCAGGTAATCGTCGACCGCGCGCTCGACCGGCGTGTCGAAGTTCTTGCCGATATTGATGCCCAGAACACCGCGATACTTTGCTGCTTCGACACGGGACACCAGGTTGTCGACGCCCAGATTGTTGAAGCCCATGCGGTTGATGATCGCCTCGGCGTTGGGCAGGCGGAAAATACGCGGCTTGGGATTGCCCGGCTGCGGACGTGGCGTCACTGTGCCGATCTCGACGAAACCGAAGCCCAGTTGCGCGAAGCCATCGATGGCCGCACCATTCTTGTCCAGGCCGGCTGCCAGCCCCACGGGATTGGGAAACTCAAGGCCCATCACACTGACCGGCAACTTCGCCGGGGACTTGCTCAGCAGGCCATTGAGGCCCAGCCGTCCGCCTGCACCGATCAGGTCCAGCGACAGGTCATGAGAGGTTTCCGGGGAAAGTTTGAACAGTAACTGGCGGGCCAGGTTATACATGGCGGGATGGGCTCGTGAGCAGCTGAATTCAGGGTGGCGATTATAGACGTGTGCGGGCCTGTCAGGCGAGGCGCGCGACAAACTTGTTGCTCGCCCTCCCCCGGCGATGGCATATGCCTTGCTTGAAACCGCTATCGGCACTCACTCCAACGGCGGAGCGGTGCATGGACAACGGCGTCGCTTCAGCCCCTTGCACTGGCACTTAGCGTTATATACAGCCCTGGAAAGCCCGAATTACAGGGTTTTTCACGCTTCTGCCAGAAGGGCGTAGGAGCGAACTTGTTCGCGAAGACCGTGTTTCAGACGATAGATTTTCAGCGATTGTACCGGCCCTTTCGCGAACAAGTTCGCTCCTACCGCCTCCGGCCAGAATCAAAAACAGACTTGTATATAACGAAGAGCGACTCGGCATCGGGTCGGACGACGCCTTTTTTCTGGACGGACCTTTGATGAAGCACGCGCGATGAACGAACGAACCGGTAATGCGCTCGACTGGGTGGCCGGTAGCGACGCCCCGGAAATGAACAGCCTGGACGTGGGCTTCATGGCATTGACCGACTGTGCCCCGCTGGTGGTCGCGGCCACGCAGGGTTTCGCCCAGCCTTACGGCCTGAGCCTGAACCTCGAGCGTCAGACCTCCTGGGCCGGGCTGCGCGACAGACTGGTCAGCGGACAACTGCAGGCGGCACACAGCCTGTACGGTCTGATCTATGCGGTGGAACTGGGCATCAGCGGTGGCCCGGCGACCGACATGGCCATCCTCATGGGGCTCAACCAGAACGGCCAGTGCATCAACCTGTCCCGCGAGTTGCAACAGGCGGGCGTGATCACTCCTGAAGCACTGGACAAACGCGCGCACCAAAGCGGCTCAAAGCTGACCTTCGCGCAGACCTTCCCCACCGGCAACCATGCCATGTGGCTCTACTACTGGCTGGCCAGCCAGGGCATTCATCCGCTCGATGATGTGAACAGTGTCGTGGTGCCGCCCACGCAAATGGCGCAACACCTGCAGGCCGGGCGCATCGACGGTTTCTGCGTCGGCGAACCCTGGGGCGCCAGCGCCGTTCAGCAGCAACTGGGCTTCACCATGGCGACCAGCCAGTCGATCTGGCCGGATCACCCGGGCAAGGTGCTGGGCTGTACCCGTGAGTTTGTCGAGCAGAACCCCAACACCGCCAGAGCGCTGATCATGGCCGTGCTGGAAGCCAGCCGCTTCATCGAGGAAAACGATCATAACCGGCGCAGCACCGCGCAACTGCTCAGCGGTGCCGATTACCTGGACACCTCGGTGGACTGCATCGAGCCGCGTTTGCTCGGCCAGTACAGCGACGGTCTCGGCAATCGCTGGCAAGACCCTCACGCGGTCAGCTTCCATGCCCAGGGACAGGTCAACTACCCCTGGCTGTCTGACGGCATGTGGTTCATGACCCAGTTCCGACGCTGGGGCCTGTTGCGCGAAGACCCGGATTACCTGGCGGTGGCCAGCCGTGTGCAGCAACTCGACCTGTACTGTCAGGCCGCCAGTGCGCTGGGCATCGACGTACCTGCCGCGACCTTGCGCAGCAGCCAGCTGATCGATGGCAGGGTCTGGGACGGCAGCGATCCGGCGGGCTACGCGCGTAGCTTCAAGCTCCACTCGCTGGCCGACGACGTGCCCGCTGTGGCCAGTCGTTGAAGGAGAACGTAACCATGCTGCGTATCCTGCTTATCAATGACACCGCCAAAAAGGTCGGTCGCCTCAGGTCAGCCTTGATAGAAGCCGGTTTCGACGTGATCGACGAATCCGGCCTGATCATCGACCTGCCCGCACGCGTTGAAGCCGTACGCCCGGACGTCATCCTCATCGACACTGAATCGCCAGGTCGCGACGTGATGGAGCAAGTGGTGCTGGTCAGCCGCGACCAGCCACGTCCCATCGTGATGTTCACCGACGAGCACGATCCAGGCGTGATGCGCCAGGCGATCAAGTCCGGGGTCAGCGCTTATATCGTCGAGGGTATTCAGGCGCAACGGTTGCAACCGATTCTGGATGTAGCAATGGCCCGCTTTGAAAGCGATCAGGCGCTGCGCGCGCAATTGCATGCCCGCGACCAGCAACTGGCCGAGCGCAAGCGCATCGAACTGGCCAAGGGGCTGCTGATGAAGATGAAGGATTGCAACGAAGAAGAGGCTTATACGCTGATGCGACGTCAGGCAATGAGTCGCCAGCAGAAGCTGATTCAGGTGGCCGAGCAGATTATCGCGATGAGCGAACTGCTGGGCTGAAGCCACGAAGAACGCCTGCCCCCACAGGCGTTCTTCACGAGTTACAGGGGCGCAGCCTGTCAGCTCAGCTGCACATCCTTCATCGCCGGCACGTAGCCGTAGTCATACTCTTCCTGCACGAACGAGCGGTCGCCCTTCAACAGGATTCTGACCGTCGGCGCCTCGGTGCCGCCGATACGGTAGTCATCGCCGGTGGTGGGCACGCTGTCGATGAACGAAGTCACCAGGCCGTTCGGCATCACGCAGTGGGAGTACGTCTGGAAAGGCTGTGCAGGCGGATTGCCCAGCACCAGTCCGGATGCGTTCATCGGCCGGTAAGGCCCGAACAAATGCTCGCCCACAAAACCGTAAACGCCATCCGGACCGGTCACACCGTCGGCATACGTAAACTTGTGACTAATGGTGAACAAATAATACTTGCCGTCCTGAAAGACATAATGCGGACGTTCGGTCTGATCATTGACACCCACCGCAGTGACCAGTGGCGGTAATATTTCCCACTCTTCACCGCTGAGATCCTTAGCAACCGCCAGCCCGATACAGCCCACTTGAAAACGCGCACCCCCAACTTCTTCATGGCCGGGTGGCACCGGGCCAAGTTCCGCAGCGCCAACGGTATGCGTACCGCGTTCGCCGGCGACATTACCTTCAAAGACCATATACAACTTGCCATCATTGGGATCAATAAACGGACTCGGGTCGCGGAAGTTCCACGTCGAGTTCTGCGCTTCGGTTTGATAATAAGTGCCGTCGGCCTCGAACAGTTTTTTGACCTGGGTAAAGTCTTTCAACTCCACGCCCTGATCGGATGTCACAATACGGCCGCGTACTTTGGCAATCGTCGCCCCCGGTGTCACGCAGGTGTAGTAAAGATCGATATCACCCTTGTCATTCAACAGTACCGGTGTGCCCGCCCACTCACGGGTGGTGGGCGACACGCCTTCGGCCATGACCCGACCACCGAAGATCCAGTTCTTGCCGGTCCGCGAATACCAGTAGCACATGCGCGCCCGCCCGTGACGATCTTCCCAGTCGCGCTTGATGTCGTAGCGGCCGTTGGCGCCGAGATACTGCGGGTCATCGGGATGGCGATCAGCTGTCAGCGTGACAATGACCGACCAGCCGTTGACCGAGACCACCGTGCCGTCAAGCTCGCGCAACGGCATGGTGTCCCAGATGAAGACCTTATCACTCATGACCGGAAAGTCCGCTTTTACCAACGGTTGCGTGGTGGTCGGGTCATTTTCATTGACCTTCAACGCATCGGCTCGGGACCAGATGGTAGGTGCGTAATTGATGTTACTCATGATGATGATGTCCTTTGCAGGCGCCTGTACAAGCAGCGCGGATAGGAAGGCAACACGGCAGGCATGGGTGCAATGCCGAGGTGCAGGGTGTGTCGGGCATTCAGGTGTCGAGGACGACCGGAAGCCGATAAAAGAGCGAGTAGCCGATTACTTCTTTCAAAGTAAGCATTTATCGAAATTGACTGGCAAACTGCAACTACAGATTACCGGATTGAAAAGTGAAATCACTTTCTGCTGAATAAGCGTCACACGTTGCGACAGAAGCGATGCTCTCAGACATACCACGCAAAGTAAATTAAATATTTGCAGCGTTGTTATCGTACAACTGTGCGAGCCGCGCATTAACTTATATACATTAAGGTCATCATAGCGGCGTATCGAAACAGCATCACAATGACAGTACTTACACGCAAAACTGATGGCACATTAAATAATATTAAATAGTTTGAACTTTAATAAAATATTCTTGAATCCTGTTAACTGCCTGTTTCTGTTGACTGATACGAACTGTGCAAGCCGTTATCTGGCTTTTCGCCGCCACGCCCTTTTTTGCAGCGTACCTGCCGACCCACGCCCGGTTCGAGGTCATACATCAGTCTGCTCGCAGCCCCTGAAAGCCATACAATCTGCCTGCAACCTATGGCCGACGCGCCTGCACGGCCCTTGGCCCGTCTATTGCTAAAGCAATCGCACCGGTAGCCAACGGCGGCTATCACCTTTTACGACAAAGACGTCGCTCATCTCTTTCCGCCCCCGTGGACAGAGAGGCGACGTTTTTGCGTTTTGGCCCCGGCGAAGGGGCCGGTGGAGTCGCCGTCATTCGGAACACTCCACCACAGCGTCTGAATACCCCGTGTCGCGGTCATGGCCCGACTGACTAACTAGCAGATGATGAGGTGTGCACATGGATACAAGCTTCTGGAAGGCAGGCCACAAACCGACCCTGTTCGCGGCCTTTCTCTATTTTGACCTGAGTTTCATGGTCTGGTACCTGCTTGGCCCGCTGGCGGTGCAGATTGCCACTGACCTGCACCTGACCACTCAGCAACGTGGCCTGATGGTCGCCACGCCGATTCTGGCGGGCGCGGTGCTGCGCTTCTTCATGGGCCTGCTGGCCGACCAGCTGTCACCCAAGACTGCCGGGATCATCGGCCAGGTGATCGTCATCGGCGCACTGCTGGTGGCCTGGCAACTGGGCATTCACACCTATGGCCAGGTGCTGGTGCTGGGCCTGTTCCTCGGTATGGCCGGTGCTTCGTTCGCTGTAGCGCTGCCCCTGGCGTCGCAATGGTATCCAGCCCAGCATCAAGGCAAGGCCATGGGCATCGCCGGTGCGGGCAATTCCGGCACTGTGCTGGCCGCGCTGATCGCGCCAGTGCTGGCGGCCAGTTTCGGCTGGGGCAACGTCTTCGGCCTGGCGCTGATCCCGCTGGTTCTGACCCTGATTGCCTTCACCCTGATGGCACGCAACGCCCCGCAACGCAGCAAACCCAAATCCGTGGAGGACTACCTCAAGGCGCTGGGTGACCGTGACAGTTGGTGGTTCATGTTTTTCTACAGCGTGACGTTCGGTGGCTTCATTGGCCTGGCCAGCGCCCTGCCCGGCTATTTCAACGACCAATATGGCTTGAGCCCGATCACCGCCGGTTACTACACCGCTGCCTGCGTATTCGGTGGCAGCCTGATGCGTCCGTTGGGTGGCGCGCTGGCCGACCGTTTCGGCGGGATTCGCACGCTGACCGTCATGTATGCGGTTGCCGCCATCGGCATTGCCGCCGTGGGCTTCAACCTGCCGAGTTCGTGGGCAGCGCTGGCGCTGTTCGTGGCTGCCATGCTGGGTCTGGGTGCTGGCAACGGCGCGGTATTCCAGTTGGTACCGCAGCGCTTCCGCAAGGAAATCGGGGTCATGACCGGCTTGATCGGCATGGCGGGTGGCATCGGTGGCTTCCTGCTGGCGGCCGGCCTGGGCACCATCAAACAGAACACCGGCGACTACCAGTTGGGCCTGTGGCTGTTCGCCGGCCTGGCGGTACTGGCCTGGTTCGGCCTGCTGAACGTCAAGCGCCGCTGGAGAACCACCTGGGGTTCGGCCGCAGTCACGGCGGCTCGGGTCTGAAGCGCCGATGACCCTGCAACTGCAGTTCGCGCAATTCAGCGCCAGCGGACCGCGAGCGGAGAATCAGGACGCCGTGCGCCTGGTTACGCCAGTCCCGGCGCTGGCGGCCAGCAAGGGTTATCTGTTCGCCCTTGCCGACGGCGTCAGCCAGTGTGCCGACGGCGCACTGGCCGCGCAGTCGACCCTGCAGGCGCTGGCCCTTGACTATTACGCCACGCCGGAAACCTGGGGCGTAGCGCAGTCCCTCGATCGCTTGCTGCTGGCGCAGAATCGCTGGCTGCTGGCCAACGGCCTGTTGACCACCCTCAGCGCGCTGGTGCTGCGCGGACGGCGTTTCACTCTCGCCCATGTCGGCGACTGCCGGGCTTATCGCTGGCAGTCCGGGACGCTCAAACGCATCAGTGAAGATCACGTCTGGGAACAGGCCGACATGCAGCATGTGCTCAAGCGTGCGCTGGGGCTGGATCAGTACGTGGTCATGGATTACCTGGACGGCGAGCTGTGTGAGGGCGAACGCCTGCTGCTGGTCAGCGACGGGGTCTGGGCGACGCTGGGCGATGCGAGCATTCGCTCTATTCTAAGTGAACAGCACGACCTCGACGCGGCGGTGAAAACCCTGGTCAGCGCGGCGCACCTGGCCGGCAGTCAGGACAATGCCAGCGCCCTGCTGATCCAGGTCGACACGCTCGGCGAAGACGATTTGGGGGATGCGCTGCTGCAATTGCAACAATGGCCGCTGCCACCCGCGCTCAAGGCCGATCAGGCATTCGAGGGCTGGAAAGTCGGCAGCATCATGGCGCAATCACGCCAGTCCATCGTTTATCGAGTCACCGATATCCATGAGCAGCCCTGGCTGCTGAAGACCTTGCCAGCCAGTCGTCATGACGAGACCGGTGCCGGTCAGGGGCTGCTGCTGGAAGAGTGGTTTCTGCGCCGGGTCGCCGGGCGCTTCTTTCCCGAGATACACCCGCTGCCAGACCGGCAGCATCTGTATTACGTGATGCGCGAGTACCGCGGGCACACACTGGCCGAGCTTTTCACTGGCAAAGGGCCGTTGCCGCTGGCCCAGTGGCAGGACCTCGCCACGCGGCTGCTACGGGCCACGGGCCTGCTGCATCGACGCAATATCATCCATCGCGATATCAAACCGGAAAACCTGCTGCTGGCCGACGACGGCGAGTTGCGCCTGCTGGATTTTGGCCTGGCGTTCTGCCCGGGCCTTTCGGCGGTCAATACCGAAGACCTGCCCGGCACACCGAGCTATATAGCACCGGAGGCCTTCAACGGTGCCGAACCGCATCCGCAGCAGGACCTCTACGCGGCAGGCGTCACCTTGTATTACCTGCTGACAGGGCAATACCCGTACGGTGAGATCGAAGCCTTTCAGCACCGTCGCTTCGGCGCACCGATACCCGCCAGCCGTTATCGGCCGGATCTGCCGCAGTGGCTGAGCCAAAGCCTGGACAAGGCACTGCACGCCGACCCGAACCAGCGTTATGAAACCGCCGAACAGTGGTTGCTGGAACTGGAGCAGGCCGAGCATCGTCCGCTGGTGGCAAAGCCGCGTCCGCTGCTGGAACGCGAACCGCTGAAAGTCTGGCGAACACTGGCCCTGCTCTCCCTGCTGTTCAATCTGGTGCTGATGATCTGGTTGATGAGCCGCCACTGAGCCCTTGCGCCCCGCTTCTGTGCAACGCGCCTCAACGCAGTGCAGAAAGGGTCTGCGTTATCGACTGCACACCGCACAGGCCGGCAAATGCGAGTTGGCACAAGCGCTGCATGGTCTCTTGCAGATAATTCATAACACGCCGCCCTCAACGCTGAAGGCTGCGTCTCCCGAGAGAACGGGACCGGACAAAGGCGTCCTCGTCAGGCCACTGACGGGACGCCTTTTTTTGTTTGCGCGAAACGTGTCGAGCACGCGCTGCAGTGACTCGGAGGCAAGATGACCAAACTCAAACTGGTGATGATCGGCAACGGCATGGCCGGCGTGCGCACACTCGAGGAGTTGCTGAAACTGAGCGAAGACCTTTACCACATCACGGTCTTCGGCGCCGAGCCACACCCCAATTACAATCGCATCCTGCTGTCGCCGGTACTGGCCGGCGAACAGAATTTCGAAGACATCGTGCTCAACGACCTCGACTGGTACGAACGCAACGGTATCCAGTTGTTGCTCAACCGTCGCGTGGTGAAGATCGACCGCATCAAACGCCTGGTGATCGCCGATGACGGCACCCAGGCCCATTACGATCGGCTGCTGATTGCCACCGGTTCGCGACCGTTCATACTGCCGATCCCCGGCAACACGCTGAACGGCGTCATCGGTTATCGCGACATCGGCCACACGCGGCAGATGATCGACACCGCCGTCACGCACAAACGCGCAGTCGTCATCGGCGGCGGACTGCTCGGCCTGGAAGCGGCCAACGGTCTGAGCCTGCGCGGCATGCACGTCACGGTGGTGCATAACGGCCAGACGCTGCTGGAGCGCCAACTGGACAAGACCAGCGGGCGGATGTTGCAAGCGGCGCTGGAGAAGCGCGGCCTGAGCTTTCGCCTCGACGAACAGACCAACGCCCTGCTCGGCGATGATCAGGGCCGTGTAACCGCAGTGCAATTCAACAACGGCGACAGGATCGACGCCGATCTGGTGGTCATGGCCGCCGGCATACGGCCCAACACCGAATTGGCAGAGCAAGCCGGCCTGCCCTGTAACCGCGGCATCCTGGTCAATGACACCTTGCAGACCTACGACCCGCGCATCTACGCGATTGGCGAATGTGTCAGCCACCGCGGCATCGCCTATGGGCTGGTGGCACCGCTGTTCGAGCAGGCGCGAGTGTGCGCCAATCACCTTGCGCAACTGGGCTTTGCGCGTTATCCGGGCTCGGTCACCTCGACCAAGCTGAAAGTCACCGGCATCGACCTGTTTTCCGCCGGGGATTTCCTGGGTGGTGAAGGCACTGAAAGCATCACCCTTTCCGACCCCATCGGCGGCATCTACAAGAAACTGGTGATCAAGAACGACGTACTGGTCGGTGCCTGCCTGTACGGCGACACGGCCGACGGCAACTGGTACCTGCAGCAGATCCGTGATGGCCAGGGTATCGACGCCATACGCGATCACCTGATGTTCGGCAAACCCGCTGCTGCGGAGGCCGCCTGCGCATGAACAGCCTTGCCCTCCACACCCCTCGAATCACAGCGTCTACCTGCTGCTATTGCGGCGTGGGCTGCGGCGTACTGATCGAACATGACGGCGAGCATATTCTTGGTGTCAGCGGCGACCCGAAGCACCCGGCCAACTTCGGCAAGCTGTGCAGCAAAGGTTCGAGCCTGCACCTGACCGGCGACATCGAAGCCCGCGCGCTGTACCCGGAACTGCGTTTGGGCAAGGGCCTGGCGCGCAGCGTCACCGATTGGGATACCGCGCTGGAGCACGCGGCCAATGTGTTCGCCGAGACCATTCGCGAACACGGTCCCGACAGCGTCGCCTTCTACATTTCCGGCCAGTTGCTGACCGAAGACTACTACGCGTTCAACAAGCTGGCGCGCGCACTGATCGGCACCAACAATATCGACAGCAACTCACGGCTGTGCATGTCCTCGGCCGTAGCTGGCTACAAGCGCAGCCTGGGTGCCGATGCACCGCCCTGCAGCTACGAAGATATCGAACTGAGCGACTGCGTGATGATCGTCGGCAGCAACATGGCGTACGCTCACCCGATTCTGTTTCGTCGTCTGGAAGAGGCAAAAAGCCGTCGTCCGCAGATGAAACTCATCGTCATCGACCCACGGCGTACCGACACCTGCGAACTGGCCGACCTGCACCTGGCGATTCAGCCCGGCACGGACGTCGCGCTGTTTCACGGCATCCTTCATATACTGATGAACGAACGCCTGATCGACTCGGCGTTCATTGCCGCGCACACGCAGGGCTATGAGGAACTGGCCACGCTGGCCGGTGATTACCCGCCCGAACACGTGGCCGCCCTCTGCGGCATCCCCCTTGAACAACTGCACACCTGCGCCCGCTGGGTGGGCGAAGCGCCGGCTTTTCTGTCGCTGTGGTGCATGGGGCTGAATCAGTCCACGGCCGGCAGCGCGAAAAACAGCGCGCTGATCAACCTGCACCTGGCGACCGGGCAGATTGGCAAACCCGGCGCAGGCCCCTTCTCGCTCACCGGCCAGCCCAACGCCATGGGCGGACGTGAGACCGGCAGCCTGTCCAACCTGTTGCCTGGCCATCGCGACGCGGCAAATCCTCAGCATCGTCAGGAGGTTGCAGACTACTGGGGCGTCGACAGCCTGCCTGCCAATCCCGGTCTTTCAGCCATCGAACTGTTCGAGCAATTGCAGAACGGAACAATCAAGGCCCTGTGGATTGCCTGCACCAACCCGGCACAATCACTGCCCGACCAGAACAGCATCAGGCAAGCCCTGGAAACCTGCCCGTTCGTGGTACTCCAGGAAGCCTTCAAGACCACCGAAACTGCGCGTTATGCCGATCTGTTGCTGCCTGCTGCCAGTTGGGGCGAGAAAGAAGGCACGGTGACCAACTCCGAACGGCGCATCTCCAACGTGCGCAAAGCCATCCAGGCGCCCGGCGAAGCGCGCTCGGACTGTGCAATCACGGTAGATTTCGCCCAGCGCCTGCAAAAACGCCTGCAACCCGACGCACCCGCGCTGTTCGATTTCGCGACACCCAAAGCCTTGTTCGATGAGTTCAAGGGCCTGACGGTCGGGCGCGATCTGGACATGTCCGGAATCGACCGCGAGATCATCGACCAGCGGGGCCCGCAACAATGGCCCTTCCCGCGTGGCGCCAGCAGCGGCACGCCGCGCCTTTACAACGATGGCATCTTCCCCACCGATTCAGGCCGGGCGCAGTTCCTGTCCGAGCCTTACATTGCCGCCAGGGAATTGCGCGATGCCAACTACCCGCTGACACTCAACACCGGCAGGCTGCGCGATCAGTGGCACGGCATGAGCCGCACCGGCACCGCTGCGCGCTTGTTCGGGCATGCCAGCGAAGCTGTGTTGAGCCTCAATCCGCAGGACATGCTCAGCCATGACCTGCAACCCGGCGACCTGGTCAAACTGATCAGTCGGCGCGGCGAGCTGCTGTTGCCGGTCAGCAGTGAGGACAGCGTTGCAGTCGGCCAAGCCTTTGTACCCATGCATTGGGGCGACAGGTTCCTCAAGGGCGGTGTCAACGTTCTCACTCAGCCAGCCTTCGACCCGGTCTCGAAGCAACCGGAACTCAAGCACGCCGGCGTGAGGATCGAAAAAGCCCACCTGCCCTGGCAGTTTTTTGCGCTGGTCGAGGGCAACGTGCAGCAACGAATGGAAACGCTGCGCGCCTTGTGCGACACCTTCACTTACCTGAGCATGAGCCTTGCCGGACGCGAGCGGCCGGCGCTGGTGATACGTGCCGCCAGCGCAGAAGCACCGGATTCCGGGCTGCTGCAGCAGATTGATCGTGTACTGGGCCTGGATGAAGGACCGGTCATGGCGTATGACGACCCAAAGCGCTCGATCGGTAAGCGGGTTCGGATTGACGATGATCGTATTACCGCGATTCGCCTGGCCGGCGAAACACTTGCCCGGCATTGGCTGCAGACGTTGTGGCTGGAAGAACGCGTCGATGCTTCATTGCGACGCTGGCTGTTGGCACCGTTGAGCAGCGAACCGGGCAAAGACTCGACACAGACTCGCGACAAGACCTTGTGCAACTGCATGAATGTCAGCCAGAACGCAGTAATGAGCGCTATCGAGCGTGGCCTGAACCTGAATGAACTCAAGACACAGTTGGGCTGCGGCACCCAGTGCGGCTCCTGCGTGCCGGAAATAAGAAGACTGATCCATACCGTGGCGGTTACAGAATGAGGAATGCGGCATGAGCGCAAAAGTATGGCTGGTGGGCGCAGGCCCCGGCGACCCGGAATTACTGACCCTCAAGGCGGTACGTGCCTTGGCTGAAGCCGACGTGGTGCTGATCGACGATCTGGTCAACCCCGCAGTGCTGGGACATTGTCCGGGAGCGCGGGTGATCGCGGTCGGCAAGCGCGGCGGTTGTCGTTCGACGCCGCAAGCGTTTATCCATCGCCTGATGCTGCGCTATGTACGTCAGGGCAAATGTGTCGTTCGCCTCAAAGGCGGCGATCCATGCATCTTCGGACGTGGTGGTGAAGAGGCTCAATGGCTGCAGGAGCGCGGTGTCGCCGTGGAGCTGGTCAACGGCATTACGGCGGGTCTTGCCGGGGCAACACAGTGCGGCATTTCGCTGACCCTGCGCGGTATAAGCCGTGGCGTGACGCTGGTCACCGCTCACACTCAGGACGACAGCACCCTCAACTGGCAGGCACTCGCGCAAGGCGGAACCACCCTGGTGGTTTACATGGGCGTGGCGAAACTGGCGGAAATTCGCGAGAGTCTTCTGGCAGGCGGGATGGGTGGCGAGATGCCGGTGGCGATGATCGAGAACGCTTCACTGCCGTGGCAGCGTGAATGCCGCAGCACCCTGAGTGCCATGCAACAGGACGCAGTCGCTTTCCAGCTGAAGAGCCCCGCCATTCTGGTGATCGGCGCGGTCGCCGCGTACAGCAATGAGCTGCTCAATCAAACCCTGACAGACCACGCGCAGCTGAATGCCGGCTGACCTCAAGGCCGCCTGAATAGACGCAATGCCAAATCGCAGGCAAAGAAAAGCCCGGCCTAAGCCGGGCTTTTCAGTACAAGCGGCTAATTACTTAGCTTGAGCTTCTACTTCTGCTTCTACGCGACGGTTAACTGCGCGGCCAGCTTCAGTTGCGTTGTCAGCAACTGGACGGGATTCGCCGTAACCAACCGAGTTTACGCGGCTAGCGCCAACACCGTACTGGTTAACCAGAACCTGTTTAACGGCGTTTGCACGACGCTCGGACAGTTTCTGGTTGTAAGCGTCAGGACCGACGGAGTCAGTGTGACCTTCAACAGTGGTGGTGGTCTGTGGGTACTGCTGCATGAAGTCAGCGAGGTTCTTGATGTCGCCGTAGCTGTTAGGCTTGACTACGGATTTGTCGAAATCGAACTTCACGTCCAGCTCAACACGAACCACTTCGGCAACTGCTGGGCAGCCATCAGCATCAACGGTAACGTTGGCTGGGGTGTCCGGGCACTTGTCGACGTTGTCGCACACGCCGTCGTTGTCGCTGTCGGAGCACACTTCAGCTACTGGAGCTGGAGCTGGAGCTGCTTCAACTTTCTTGCTGCCGCCGCCGAAGTTTACACCGATACCGACGCTAGGCGCCCACTCGGTGTTGCCTTGGTCGATGTTGTACTGAGCTTCAACGCCTGCACGGGCATAGAAGTTGTCAGTGAAGTACAGCTTGGCGCCGCCGCCGATGTTGGCGAAGGTGGAACCGTCACGGCCACGGCGAGCGTCTTGACCGATGCTCTGGTCAGAGAAACCGGCAGATACGTATGGACGCAGCATGTCGCCTGGGTTGTTGAAGTGGTACAGAGCGTCCAGAGCAGTGTCTGCGCCCTTGATGTTCTTGCCGCTGTCGCTACGGACGTTGTGGACTTCGTCGTAGCCCAGACGCAGCTCAACATCGTCAGTCAGGAAGTAGCCAACGGAGCCGCCGAACAGGTTGCCGTCGTTTTTGAAGTTACGATCGCTGTCGTAGTACTCTTTCTTGGCGAAGCCTTCGATTTCGACCGCGCCTTGGCCTTGAGCCAGAGCGCCGAACGAAGTTGCGGCAACAATAGTACCAATGGCCAAGCCCAAGGTGTTTTTCAGTTTCATCCGTTAAATCCCCATCTGATGATTATTAAGCAGTCCCACACAGGGGGACAACTCAGCGGCAAGTCTACCAGACCTTGCCAGTTTGTTAGAGATATTTGCACCGTATTAAGTTTCGGCGATTCCCGCAAATTTCTCTCGTAATTTATCTAAAGCCCGCTTGTAACGCATTTTCGTTGCGCTCAAGCCCATGTGCATGATGTCAGCGATCTCCTGGAATTCAAGTTCTGCAACAAAACGCAGGACCAGAATCTCCCGATCGATCGGGTTCACATACACAAGCCAGCGATCAAGTCCGCCCCGTTCTTCAGGTTTGGGCGCCTTTTCTTCCGACGCTTCCTCAAGTGGATCCAGACTCAGCGCGTCCATCAAGCGACGCTTACGCCGTTCCTTCCTGTACTGCGTGATGCATTCATTGTAGGTGATGCTGTACAGCCAGGTTTTAAATTTAGATTTACCTTCAAAATTTTTCAACCCATACAACACTTTAAGCATCACCTCCTGACAGACATCGTCAGCGTCGCGATCGTTCCCCAGATAACGTGCACAGACGTTAAAAAGTGTCCTCTGGTAACGGCGCATCAATTCTTCGTAGGCCCGCGTCACATTGAACAGCTCAACGTGGGCGCGCGCAACCAGCTCCTCATCTGAGAGCTCGCGTGGATCGTAGCGCGTCGAAAACGGTTGAGGTTTATTCAAAACAAATCTTGCCGACAGTCAGGTCAATGTCCGCCATGGCCTGTATCGGCAACCTGGCGGCATACATTAGCAGGTTAACCGCTTAACGGCTGCTTACTCTCTGCTCGAGCAGGATGCGGTTGGAAAACGACACCAGCTCCCCCTCGTCTGTCAGTAGTGTTGTCTTGACCGTACCGATTTCCTCGATCTGCCCTTCCGTATCGCCTATCTGTACCTGTTGCCCGACCTGAAACAGCTCGCGGACGTAAATTCCGGCAATGATTTGACCGGCAATTTCGCGACTGCCGAGGCCCAGGGCAAGCGCCACTGTCAGACCAACGGTAATCAGCGCAATCACAATAACGTGGTTCAGCAGGTCGGTCTTGACCTCCAACTGGCTGATCGCGACCGAAATACTGATGATAATGACCAGCCCCTGGGCGATTCGCCCCAAGCCTGCAGAGTAGTCGATCCCTACGCCTTCGGCAGCACCGCGTACCAGGCCATTGACCAGTTGCGCCAGTAGCACACCGACCAGCAGCACCAGCGCGGCACCAAATACCTTGGGCAAATACAGCGCCAGCATGTCCAGCGTCGCTGAGACCCGCTGCAGGCCCAAAGATTCAGCAGCCGATACGAGGAATATAAGCAGAACGAACCAGTAGACGACCTTGCCGATCAGCGTGGAGACCGGCACCTTGACGCCAGCGCGGCCGATGATCTTGGTCAGGCCGGTACCGCCGACCAGACGATCAAGGCCCAGTTTGGCCAATAGTTTGGAAAGCAGTGCGTCGAGCAGCTTGGCGACGACAAAGCCGAGCAACACCACAACCAGGGCGCCGAACAGGTTGGGGATGAAGTTTGCGACTTTGGTCCACAATGCAGTCATTGCAGCAAGAAGGCTCTGGGTCCAGAGATTCAGTTCCATGCTCAATCAGCCTTATCGATAGAACGCGCACCACTCGAGGTGCGACGAGAAACGGGAGAGACGTGGGCCGAGCCGTTGTTCACGGCGATCATCAGCGCCTGCGACCAGCGGCCCAGCAACCCGAACAACACACCGGCGCCGACCTGGCGATTGGCGGTCTTCAGGACGCGTCCCAGACATGCGTCATCATCCCGGCTGGAGGATGAAGAATTGAGCATGTCGCGTAAAGATTCTTCAAACGGATCGTGCATCAGGCACCTCACGTAATGTCATTCAAAGACGCGACGCGAAAACAACAAGTCACACAGGCTCGCCAAATAACCATCCAGGCCCGCCCTATACCCAACGCAAACGGCGGAACAACCACCACTGCCCTGCGCCCAGTGCGACGATCAGCAGACAGGCCACCAGAAAGCCGTACGAACTGGCCGAACCCGGAATGCCGCCAACGTTAATACCCAGCAGACCGGTGAGAAAACTCATCGGCAGAAAGATACAGGTAATGATCCCGAAGCGGTACATGGTGCGGTTCATGTGCTCGCGCAGGCGCCGGTCTTCGGACTCCAGCAGCAGCCCCACCCGCTCGCGGGTCAGCTCGAGCTCTTCCAGATAACGGGTCAGGCTGTTGTTCAGCTCATTCCAGTAATCAGCGTCGTCATGGGCAAACCAGGACAGCTTGATGCGTGAAAGCTGACCATAGATATCTCGCTGCGGCCCAAGGAACCGGCGCAGGCCGGCAGCGCGTCGACGGATGTGCAGCAGCTTGCCATGCTCGGGATTGTACCGTTCGTCGGCGTCGTTCTTTTCTTCCTCTTCATCGACCGACTCGGTCAGTTCACCCACCAGGTCCTGAACCTTGTCGGTGAGGTGCTGCGCGAGGTGCAGAATCAGCTCCGAGGCGCCCTTCGGGCCTTTGCCCTGCCCCAGCAGCTCAATCAGTTCCTCAGTGGCGCGCAACGGACGCAGGCGCAGCGAGATCACCCGCTGCGCGGCAGCGAAGATACGCACCGAGACCATGTCTTCAGGTTCCGCACCGGGATTCAGATTCACGCCGCGCAGAAACAGCAGCAGCTCTTGCTCCGGCAACGGCAGCAAACGCGGCCGGGTGTTCTCTTCCAGCAACAGGTCGCAGGCAAACTCGCTCAGACCGCTACCGGTGCGCAGCCAGGCATGCGTCTGCGGGTGGCTACGATCCCAATGCAGCCAGAGGCTTTCTTCTGGCTGCAATGCAAGGTCCTGCAACTCGGTTCGAGCGATGAAACGCGCCCCACCCTTACCGTCCAAAACGAGGGCATGAACCAGCCCCCACTGCGCGTTTGCTTCATCGAACATGGATACTTCGCTTATTCCGGCATGATCAGAGGTGATGGGGAAATGATGACGCCGTTGTTGTCGGCATACAGATACTCACCTGGGCGGAACGTCACGCCGCCAAAGGTCACCGGCACATTCAGTTCGCCTATGCCGCGCTTCTCGGTTTTCTTCGGATGGCTGACGAGCGCCTGGACACCCAGGTCGGTCTGGGCGATGACATCCACATCACGGACGCAGCCGTAGATCAACATGCCTTCCCAGCCGTTCTTTGCAGCCTTGTCAGCCAGCATGTCACCCAGCAGCGCACAACGCAGTGAGCCACCGCCGTCGACGACCAGTACCTTGCCCTTGCCGTCGAGCTCGACCTGCTCCCTGACCTTGGAGTTGTCCTCGAAACATTTCAGCGTGACGATCTGGCCACCAAATGAATCGCGGCCGCCAAAATTGCTGAACATCGGCTCCACGACCTGAATCAGGTCCGGATAGGCGTCACACAGATCGGGGGTGAGGTAGTGCATGGGTCAACTCCTGTCATCGGCTATGGGGTCGCGATTGATACAGACGGTTTATTGAAACAGACACGACCGGATGAGCCTAACCATAGCGACTTTACCGGCTAACTGCCTACCGCGACCTGAAACTCTGCAACCTGTTCAGGAACGGAACGCTCACTCAGCCACTCGATCACGCGCGGCCAGACCTGCTGCTGCGCGGCCTTGCTGACCAGCATCTGCACATGATCGAAATCCTCGCTGAAGCCGTGTTCGCGGCTCAGGCAGAGGAATTGCCTGTGTTCGCTGCCGATCTGCTCGAACAGTTCACGGCATGCCCACACCGGGTCCTGATGGTCGCCGGCCGCAGCGACAGCCAGAACCGGCACCTGAACCGCGCTCAACCCTGCCCACCAGTTGTTGTCACGCTCACCGAAACGTCCGAACAGCCCGTGCCAGCGCATGCTCTCCAGAACCAGACCGATCGGCTCGTCTTCCGGCCCGCGCTTGAAACGCGGTCCGGAGATATGCTCGAAGGACCTCAACAGCAACTTCGCAGACCACTGCAGTGGCGGGACTTTCAGCGGCCAGTAGGTGCGGCTGACCTGGCTGCCGAACAGCGCCACGGACGCCGCAGTATCAGCCCCAAGATACTGACCGCCCAAGGCTGCCGCCAGGCTCGTGCCGCCCAGCGAGTGGCCGATCCAGTGCGGTATCTGGCCACTTTGCTCGACGACGAACGCGGCAATGGCTGGCAAATCGAAACGCGCGTAGTCCGCCACGCAATTGCTGCGATAACTCAGGTTGCGAGCCGACAAGCCATGGCCGCGCATTTCAGGAATCCACACGTCATAACCTGCACGCGCCAGATACGCGCCCAGACCGATGCCCTTGGGCGAATACCAGAACCGCCGGTTGGAAAAACTGCCATGCAGCAGTATGACCGGAGTGCCACGCACATCCGGCTGATCGACGCGCCCCAGCCGGGTTACCGCCAGTTCGACACTGGCGTCGGGGCTGTTGGCAGGTTTGAGACGGTAGACGTCCTCGACCAGATCGCCACGACGCTCGGCGCTGATCAAGGCCACGGGAAAAAGCTGGCTGCTGCTCTGCATATCACTCTTTATCTGGTTTGACAGACGGGATGAAACCACGCGTTCCGGCTTCTCGCGGTGCGCCATAAAAAAGGCGGCTTCCGAAGAAACCGCCTCATTCAAACACCTGAACCACATGACGGCTCAGGCCGCGTTCGCGTCACACGGCCGCCCGGTCTTGTAAGGGACGTGCCTCAGGTAAGCCGCCACCTGTCAGACAGGCGCCTGCGCCTCGGCGAGGAAGAACCAGGTCTCCAGCACCGAATCGGGGTTCAGCGACACACTCTCGATGCCCTGATCCATCAGCCAGCGCGCCAGATCCGGGTGATCGGAAGGCCCCTGCCCGCAGATGCCGATGTACTTGCCGGCCTTGTTGCACGCCTGAATGGCATTGGACAGCAGCTTTTTGACCGCCGGGTTACGCTCATCGAACAGGTGGGCGATCACGCCGGAGTCACGGTCGAGACCGAGCGTCAGCTGGGTCAGGTCGTTGGAGCCGATGGAGAAGCCGTCGAAGTACTCGAGGAACTCTTCCGCCAGAATCGCGTTGGACGGCAGTTCGCACATCATGATGATGCGCAGGCCGTTTTCGCCACGCTTCAGGCCATTGGCGGCCAGCAGATCGATCACCTGGCTCGCCTCGCCCAGGGTGCGGACGAACGGCACCATGATCTCGACGTTGGTCAGGCCCATCTCTTCGCGCACACGCTTGAGCGCACGGCACTCCAGCTCGAAGCAGTCACGGAAGTTCTCGCTGATATAGCGCGACGCACCGCGGAAGCCCAGCATCGGGTTTTCTTCTTCAGGCTCGTAGAGCTTGCCGCCGATCAGGTTGGCGTACTCGTTGGACTTGAAGTCCGAGAGGCGCACGATGACCTTCTTCGGCGTGAACGCGGCAGCCAGGGTACTGATGCCCTCGACCAGCTTTTCGACATAGAAACCGACCGGATCGTCGTAACCGGCGATGCGCTTGTCGACGCTTTCCTTGATTTCCGGTGGCAGCACCGAATAGTTGAGCAGCGCCTTGGGGTGCACGCCGATCATGCGGTTGATGATGAACTCCAGACGCGCCAGACCGACACCGGCATTGGGCAACTGGGCGAAATCAAAGGCGCGGTCCGGGTTGCCGACGTTCATCATGATCTTGAACGGCAGATCAGGCATCGCATCGACCGAATTGGTCTTGATGTCGAAGCCCAACTCGCCTTCGAAGATATAACCGGTGTCGCCCTCGGCGCAGGAAACCGTGACACCCTGGCCATCCTGAAGGGTATGTGTGGCGTTGCCACAGCCGACCACTGCCGGGATGCCCAGCTCACGGGCGATGATCGCCGCGTGGCAGGTACGACCGCCACGGTTGGTGACGATTGCGCTGGCGCGCTTCATGACCGGCTCCCAGTCCGGGTCGGTCATGTCCGACACCAGCACGTCGCCGGGCTGGACCTTGTCCATCTCGGACACGTCCTTGATGATGCGTACCTTGCCCGCGCCGATGCGCTGACCGATGGCACGGCCTTCGACCAGCACCTTGCCGGTCTCCTTGAGCAGATAGCGTTCCATGACGTTGGCCGAAGCACGGCTCTTCACCGTTTCCGGACGCGCCTGAACGATGTACAGCTTGCCGTCGTCACCGTCCTTGGCCCACTCGATGTCCATCGGGCACTTGTAGTGCTTCTCGATGATCATCGCCTGTTTGGCCAGCTCGGACACTTCGGCATCGCTCAGGCAGAAACGCGCGCGATCGGCAGGCTCGACGTCGATCACCTTGACCGAACGACCGGCCTTGGCTTCTTCGCCGTAAATCATCTTGATCGCCTTGCTGCCCAGATTGCGACGCAGGATCGCCGGGCGGCCAGCCGCCAGCGTGTCCTTGTGCACGTAGAATTCGTCCGGGTTGACGGCGCCCTGCACCACCGTCTCGCCCAGGCCGTAAGCGCCGGTGATGAACACCACATCGCGGAAGCCGGACTCGGTGTCGAGGGTGAACATGACACCGGCCGTACCGGTTTCGGAGCGCACCATGCGCTGCACGCCCGCAGACAGCGCGACCAGCTTGTGGTCGAAGCCCTGGTGTACGCGGTAGGAAATCGCACGGTCGTTGAACAGCGAAGCGAAGACTTCCTTGGCGGCGCGGATCACGTTCTCGACGCCGCGGATGTTCAGGAAGGTCTCCTGCTGTCCGGCGAACGAGGCATCCGGCAAGTCTTCGGCCGTTGCGGAGGAACGCACGGCCACGGCCAGGTTCGGATTACCCGCAGACAGCTCGGCAAACGCATTGCGGATCTGGGCGTTGAGCTGCTCGGGGAACTCGGCCTCCATGATCCACTGACGAATCTGCGCCCCGGTGCGGGCCAACGCGTTGACATCATCGACGTCAAGGGCGTCCAGCGCAGCATGAATCTGCTCGTTCAGGCCGCTGAGCTCGAGAAAGTCACGGTAAGCCTGGGCGGTAGTCGCGAAGCCGCCGGGCACCGAAACACCAGCACCTGCGAGGTTGCTGATCATCTCGCCGAGGGACGAGTTTTTGCCCCCCACGTGCTCTACATCATGGACGCCGAGCTTATCGAGGGAAACTACGTACTCTACCAAGGTGATCTCTCCACTAACTGTGTTTGTTGTTGGGAAAAGCTCATTCACCTGCGCCACATGCGGTGTGGCTTCAGGCGTGTCTGCCCGGACGTACAGATCGGGCGTTCAAAACCGAGTGTGCAGAACCATGCGTGCAAAAAAGCTGCACCTGCGGGCTCTCATGGCAGGCCAGCACGCCTATGATAGCCAGAATTCGTCTACTGCTTAAGGCCTGGGGCAAAAATGAAACGATCCGCTTTCTTCATCTCGGACGGCACGGGTATCACCGCCGAAACCCTGGGCCAGAGCCTGTTGGCACAATTTGAAAACATTACGTTCAACAAGTTCACCAGGCCCTATATCGACAGCGTCGAGAAGGCGCGGGCGATGGTACAACAAATCAATAATGCCGCCGACAAGGACGATGTGCGGCCGATCATCTTCGACACCATCGTCAATCAGGACATTCGCGAGATTCTGGCGACGTCCAATGGCTTCATGATCGATATCTTTTCGACCTTCCTCGCCCCGCTGGAGCAGGAGCTTAGTTCACACTCGTCCTACTCCGTGGGTAAATCGCACTCCATCGGGCATAACTCCAATTACATGGAGCGCATCGAGGCGGTCAACTTTGCGCTGGACAACGATGACGGCGCGCGGACGCATTATTACGACAAGGCCGATATCATCCTCGTCGGCGTCTCGCGCTGCGGCAAAACCCCGACCTGTCTGTACATGGCCATGCAGTTCGGTATCCGGGCCGCCAACTATCCGCTGACCGAAGATGACATGGAGAGGCTGCAACTGCCTGCGGCGCTCAAACAGCATCGCGAAAAACTGTTTGGCCTGACCATCGACCCGGACCGTCTCACCGCGATCCGCCATGAGCGCAAGCCCAACAGCCGCTACTCCAGCTACGCGCAGTGCGAATTCGAGGTGCGCGAGGTGGAAAGCCTGTTCCGCCGCGAGAACATTGCGCACATCAACTCCACGCATTTTTCGGTGGAAGAAATCTCCGCCAAGGTGCTGGTCGAAAAAGGCGTGGAGCGACGTTTCAAATAGACGCTGCGAGCCCCGCCTCGAAAGCTGACGACTTCAGGCGCCTGGCTGCGGCACCCGCACCCAGCCTTCCATCAGCACGCGGGCGCTGCGGCTCATCAGGGCCTTGGTGACTTTCCAGTCTCCGCCCTCCTGAACGGCCTGAGCGCCGACCCGCAATGTGCCGGAGGGATGGCCAAAGCTGACGACACTGCGCGCCTGACCGCCAGCGGCCAGATTCACCAGCGTGCCCGGGATGGCCGCCGCTGTGCCGATGGCCACCGCAGCCGTGCCCATCATCGCGTGGTGCAGCTTGCCCATCGACACGGCGCGGACCAGCAGCTCGATATCCTGCGCAGCGACAGGCTTGCCACTCGACGCCACGTAATCGGCGGGCGCAGCGACAAAGGCCACCTTGGGCGTGTGCTGGCGTGCGGCAGCTTCATCGATGTTGCCGATCAGGCCCATGCGTACAGCACCGTAGGCGCGAATGGCTTCCAGACGGGCCAGCGCCTGCGGATCACCGTTGATATCGCCCTGCAGCTCAGTGCCGGTATAGCCGATGTCGGCAGCGTTGACGAAAATCGTCGGGATGCCGGCATTGATCATGGTCGCTTTCAGAATGCCGATGCCGGGCACCTCCAGCTCGTCCACCAGGTTGCCGGTGGGGAACATCGAGCCGCCCGCGCCCTCTTCGTCCGCCGCCGGATCAAGAAACTCCAGTGGCACTTCCGCTGCCGGGAAGGTCACGCCATCCAGCTCGAAATCACCGGTTTCCTGCACCGCGCCGTTGCTGATCGGCACGTGGGCGATGATGGTCTTGCCGATGTTGGCCTGCCAGATACGCACCACCGCAACGCCGTCCTGCGGAACGCGGTCAGGGTCGACCAGGCCATTCGTAATCGCGAACGGCCCCACGGCCGCTGACAGGTTGCCGCAATTGCCGCTCCAGTCGACAAACGGCTTGTCGATGGACACCTGGCCGAACAGGTAATCGACATCGTGGTCGGGCCTGCTGCTGCGCGACACAATCACGCTCTTGCTGGTACTCGACGTCGCCCCGCCCATGCCGTCGATCTGCTTTTCATAGGGGTCAGGGCTGCCGATGACCCGCAACAGCAGCGCATCCCGCGCAGGACCGGGCGTTTGTGCGTTTTCAGGCAGGTCCTTCAGCCTGAAAAACACACCCTTGCTGGTGCCACCGCGCATGTAGGTGGCGGGGATGCGGATCTGGGGTGAATGAGCCATGAATTCGTTGTCCTGTTCAAAGAGCGCGCTGCGCGCTCAAAATCGGACGCAGAGCGTCCAGAACTGCATGCCCACGCGGAGCATGGGCACGATAGTGCTCTTGCGCACGCTTGGCGTTCCTCACGCTCCAGCGTAGCTACGATGCAGTAGCCTCCAGAAAGTCCTGAGCAAAACGCTGTAATACGCCGCCCGCCTCATAAATAGAGAGCTCTTCGGCGGTGTCCAGACGACAGGTCACCGGCACCTCGACGCGCTCGCCGTTACGGCGTTGAATCACCAGCGTCAACGTCGCGCGCGGTGTGCGCTGGCCGATCACATCGAAGGTTTCGCTGCCGTCGATGCCCAGGGCCAGACGGCTGGTGCCCGGCTTGAACTCCAGCGGCAGCACGCCCATGCCCACCAGGTTGGTGCGGTGAATACGCTCGAACCCTTCTGCAGCAATCACTTCGACGCCCGCCAGCCTGACGCCTTTGGCCGCCCAGTCACGGGACGAGCCCTGCCCATAGTCGGCACCGGCAATGATGATCAACGGTTGCTTGCGCGCCATGTAGGTTTCGATGGCTTCCCACATGCGCGTGACCACGCCTTCGGGTTCGATACGGGTCAGCGAGCCTTTTTTGACCTTGCCGTTGACCACTGCCATCTCGTTGACCAGTTGCGGGTTGGCAAAGGTCGCGCGCTGGGCGGTCAGGTGGTCGCCCCGATGGGTCGCGTAGGAGTTGAAGTCTTCCTCCGGCAGGCCCATTTTCGCCAGGTACTCGCCCGCCGCACTGTCGAGCATGATCGCGTTGGACGGCGACAGGTGATCGGTGGTGATGTTGTCCGGCAGTACGGCCAGCGCCCGCATGCCCTTGAGCGTGCGCTCTCCGGCCAGCGCGCCTTCCCAGTAGGGCGGGCGACGGATGTAGGTACTCATCGGACGCCAGTCGTAGAGCGGCTCGACCTTCGGCCCGGTGTGTTCTTCGATGGCAAACATCGGGATATAGACCTGGCGGAACTGCTCCGGCTTGACCGACGCCTGCACGACGGCATCGATCTCTTCATCGCTCGGCCAGATGTCCTTAAGACGGATTTCCCGGCCCTCGGCGACGCCCAGCACGTCGTTTTCAATATCGAAACGGATGGTCCCGGCAATGGCGTACGCCACCACCAGGGGCGGCGAGGCCAGAAAGGCCTGCTTGGCATAGGGGTGAATACGCCCGTCGAAATTACGGTTACCGGACAAGACCGCCGTGGCGTAAAGGTCGCGGTCGATGATTTCCTGCTGGATCAGCGGATCGAGCGCGCCGGACATGCCGTTGCAGGTGGTGCAGGCAAAGGCCACGACGCCAAAACCCAGTTGTTCAAGCTCGGACGTCAGCCCGGCGGCATCCAGGTACAGCGCTACGGTTTTCGAGCCGGGGGCCAGCGATGACTTGACCCAGGGTTTGCGCAGCAGCCCCAGGCGGTTGGCGTTGCGTGCCAGCAGACCGGCGGCAATGACGTTGCGCGGGTTGCTGGTGTTGGTGCAACTGGTGATCGCAGCGATGATCACCGCGCCGTCGGGCATCTGCCCCGGCACCTCGTCCCATTGCCCGGCAATCCCTCTGGCCGCCAGATCGGCGGTGGCGACCCGCGCATGAGGATTGGAGGGTCCAGCCATGTTGCGCACCACACTGGACAGATCGAAACTCAGCACCCGCTCGTAGTGCACCTCGTTCAGGCTGTCCGACCAAAGACCTGTGTGCCGGGCATACAGCTCGACCAGCCTGACCTGCTCGTCCTCCCGGCCTGTCAAACGCAGGTAGTCGATGGTTTGCGAATCAATCGAAAACATCGCCGCCGTCGCGCCGTATTCAGGTGCCATGTTGGAGATCGTCGCCCGGTCGCCCAGGGTCAGGCTCGACGCACCTGCGCCGTAAAACTCCAGATAGGCACCGACCACTTTCTGCTGACGCAGGTATTCGGTCAGCGCGAGCACCAGGTCGGTGGCGGTGATGCCTGGCTGATGGCGCCCGGTCAGTTCGACGCCGATGATGTCCGGCAGACGCATCCACGAGGCGCGCCCGAGCATGACGTTCTCGGCCTCGAGCCCGCCGACGCCGATGGCAATCACGCCAAGGGCGTCGACGTGCGGCGTGTGGCTGTCCGTGCCCACCAGTGTGTCGGGAAAGGCTACGCCGTCGAGCACCTGCACCACCGGTGACATTTTCTCCAGATTGATCTGGTGCATGATGCCGTTGCCCGGCGGGATCACTTCGACGTTCTTGAACGCCTGCTTGGTCCAGTCAATGAAGTGAAAACGATCTTCGTTGCGACGGTCTTCGATGGCGCGGTTCTTGGCGAACGCCTGCGGGTCATTACCGTCGGACTCCACTGCCAGCGAGTGATCGACGATCAGTTGCACCGGAACCACCGGGTTGACCAGCGCAGGATCGCCGCCCTGCGAAGCGATCGCGTCGCGCAGCCCGGCAAGGTCGACCAGCGCGGTCTGACCCAGAATGTCGTGGCAGACCACGCGTGCCGGGAACCAGGGAAAATCCAGATCACGCTTGCGCTCGATGAGCTGCGTCAACGAGGCATTCAAGGTCGCCGGATCACAACGGCGCACCAGGTTCTCGGCCAGCACCCGCGAGGTGTAGGGCAGCGTGGCATAGGCACCGGGCTTGAGCGCCTCGACGGCTGCCCGAGCGTCGAAATAATCCAGTCGGGTGCCAGGGAGCGGTTTGCGAAATTCACTGTTCATTGCGGGACTCGATCACGGAGTGTTCGGAATACGGGTGGGGAGCTTCAGCGGCTCCCCTGCCCCCTTTTAGGCTTTGTACGAAAAGTGGCTGCGCTCGGTGATGCTTCGTTAAAAACAGGCTCGGAATGCTCATTTACAACACGTAGAGTCGAACGCGACCCCGGCCGTTCCTCGCCTGTTTTTGCCTCGCCTGACCTTCGCTCGCCTGACCTTCGCTCGCCGACTTTTCGTACAGAGCCTAGCGCTGTTCCAGAGGTACGAACGCGCGCTGTTCGACGCCGATGTACTCGGCGCTCGGGCGAATGATGCGGTTGTTGGCGCGCTGCTCGAAAACGTGCGCGGCCCAGCCGGTCAGGCGTGAGCAGACGAAGATCGGCGTAAACAGCTTGGTCGGGATGCCCATGAAGTGATACGCCGACGCATGGTAGAAGTCGGCGTTGGGGAACAGTTTCTTCTGCTCCCACATGACCTTGTCGATGGCCTCGGAGACCGGGAACAGCACCGTATCGCCCACTTCCTCGGCGAGCTTCTTCGACCAGCCCTTGATCACCTCGTTGCGCGGGTCGGACTCCTTGTAGATCGCATGGCCAAAGCCCATGATCTTTTCCTTGCGCTCCAGCATGCCCAGCGTGCCTTTGGTGGCCTCTTCAGCCGAGGCGAAGCGCTGAATCATTTCCATTGCAGCCTCGTTGGCACCGCCATGCAGCGGGCCGCGCAAGGTGCCGATGGCTGCCGTGACGCAGGAATACAGGTCCGACAGGGTCGACGCGCAGACGCGCGCAGTGAAGGTCGAGGCATTGAATTCGTGTTCGGCGTACAGAATCAGCGAGACGTCCATGACCTTGCGGTGCAGTTCGCTGGGCGCCCTGTCCAGCAGCAGGTGCAGAAAATGCCCGCCGATGGAGTCTTCCGCAGAGGTGCAGTCGATACGCTTGCCGTCGTGACTGAAGCGATACCAGTAGCACATGATCGCCGGGAACGCTGCGAGCAGACGGTCGGTCGAGTCGCGCTGCTGATCGAAGCTGCGCTCCGGCTCCAGGGTGCCGAGCATGGAGGCACCGGTGCGCATCACATCCATCGGATGCGTGTCGGCGGGTATGCGCTCCAGCACTTCTTTCAGGGCCTGCGGCAGATCGCGCAGGCGCCTGAGCTTGTCCATATAGGCAGACAATTCGGCCTGATTGGGCAGTTCGCCGTACAGCAGCAGGTAGGCCACTTCTTCAAAACGCGCCTCGGCAGCCAGATCGCGCACGTCATAGCCGCGATAGGTCAGCCCGGCACCGGCCATGCCCACTGTAGACAAAGCCGTCTGCCCGGCCACCTGCCCGCGCAGCCCGGCACCACTCAATACTTTTGCTTCAGCCATGGTGTTCTCCAATTTTGTTTTTGTGTGATGGGGCGCGAAGACTGTGGTTCAGACGGTACATCTTCGGAGAATATACCGGCCCTTTCGCGAACAAGCGAAGCGTCGCCCGGTTCGCTCCTACGGCCTGCGGCCAGAAGCCCGGTATTTCACAGGCATCACCCCTTCTTCTGCGCAAACAGCGCATCCAGCTTCTGCTCGAATGTGTGGTAATCGATCGCGTCATACAGCTCCATGCGCGTCTGCATGCTGTCGATCACGTTTTTCTGGCTGCCGTCACGGCGGATTGCGCCGTAGACATTTTCCGCAGCCTTGTTCATCGCACGGAATGCGGAAAGCGGATACAGCACCAGCGAGACATCCGCCTCGCGCAGCTCATCGACCGTAAACAACGGCGTGGCGCCGAACTCGGTGATGTTGGCGAGGATCGGCACGCCTGCGCGGTTGGCGAATTGCTTGTACATCGCCAGTTCGGTGATGGCCTCGGGAAACACCATGTCCGCGCCGGCTTCAATGCAGGCAGCGGCACGCTCCAGCGCCGACTCCAGCCCTTCAACGGCCAGCGCATCGGTACGCGCCATGATCACGAAGCTGTCGTCAGTCCGGGCATCCACGGCAGCCTTGATCCGGTCGACCATTTCCTGCTGAGAAACGATTTCCTTGTTGGGACGGTGCCCACAACGCTTGGCGCCCACCTGATCCTCGATGTGAATCGCCGCCGCCCCGGCCTTGATCATCGAGCGCACGGTCCGCGCCACGTTGAAAGCCGAAGAACCGAAACCGGTGTCGACGTCCACCAGCAACGGCAGATCGCAGACGTCGGTGATGCGCCGCACATCGATCAGCACGTCTTCAAGACCGGTGATCCCCAGGTCCGGAATGCCCAGTGATCCTGCCGCGACTCCGCCACCTGACAGATAAATGGCCTTGAACCCGGCACGCCTGGCGAGCAGTGCGTGGTTGGCATTGATCGCGCCGACCACTTGCAGCGGCTGTTCGCTGGCGACTGCATCGCGGAAACGCTGGCCGGGAGTGCTGTTGTTATGACTCATTGTTTACCTCGGTCGGAAGTCGTCTGGGAAGCCGCCTGATAGTGGCGCTCGATGTTGCGTCTGGACGCGCCGATATGGCGGCGCATCAACAATTCGGCCAGCTCACCGTCGCGGTCGGCGATGGCGTCGAGAATGCGGTGGTGTTCGGCAAAGGCCTGACGAGGCCGGTTGGGCGTGGTGGAATACTGAATGCGGTACATGCGCACCAATTGGTAGAGCTCGCCGCAGAGCATCTGGCTGAGGGTGCGATTGCCGCTGCCCTGAATGATGCGGTAATGAAAGTCGAAATCACCCTCTTGCTGGTAATAGCCGATACCTGCCTGAAAGGCGGCATCGCGCTCGTGGGTATCCAGAACGCCGCGCAGCTCGTCGATTTCGGCCTGCGTCATGCGTTCGGCGGCCAGACGACAGGCCATACCCTCCAGTGACTCGCGAATTTCATAGAGCTCGATCAGTTCGGCATGACTGAGCGACACCACCCGGGCGCCCACATGCGGCACACGAACCACCAGGCGCTGCCCTTCGAGCCGGTGAATCGCTTCGCGCAGCGGCCCGCGACTGATGCCATAGGTGCGAGCCAGTTCCGGCTCGGAAATCTTGCTGCCGGGGGCAATCTCGCCTTTCACGATGGCCGATTGAATGCGTCGGAAAACGTTCTCGGAGAGGGTTTCCGAGTCGTCGGCAACCGTCATTGCTTCTTCAACCACCTTCAGCATTGTCAACACCTTATGGCTATATGCGCTCAAATCTAGCCATATTTGCTCAATCCGTCAAAGAAAAACCCTGCATTGTCGACAATCAGCCAAAACGAGCAAGCGCTGCTCGACACAGCAACCTGAACAGCCACACAGGTTGATCACTGGCAGCTGCAGGGCTTCATGCTAGAATGCGTCGCGTCCGTACAGCGCGCTCCGCAGCGGAGCCAGCGCCTGCGAACCGCCTGCCCTACCATCATCAGGTCAATTCCATTTGCGCCCTGACCCTGAAGTTGTTCGCTCATCGCGCCAGGATTTATGAGACTGACTACCCTCCCCACACTGCTCAGCCTTCTGTTTTTACCCGGCCTGACCCTGGCCGCCAACAAGACAGTCTATGGCCTCAACGAATACGCCAGGCTGAGCGAAATCGATATCGAGATCGCCGCCAAGCTCGACACCGGCGCCAAGACCGCCTCGCTGAGCGCCCGCGACATCAAACATTTCAAGCGCGATGGCGAAAGCTGGGTGCGCTTCTATCTGGCCAGCGACAGCAAGCATGTACACCCCATCGAACGCCCCCTGGCGCGGGTCAGCAAGATCAAGCGGCGTGCCGACGACCTCGACCCGGATGACGACAATCGGTACTCGTCACGTCCGGTAATCAGCCTCGATATCTGCATGGGTGAATCTTTACGCACCATAGAAGTGAACTTGACTGACCGAAGTGCTTTCCAATACCCGCTTTTGATCGGCTCCGAAGCCTTGAAACGCTTTGATGCGCTGGTCGATCCAAGTCTTAAATATGCGGCAGGGAAGCCCGGCTGCGCTTCCGTCGCTCAAAACGCAGAGTAAATCCATGCGCTCTCTTACACTCCATCTGAAGATCCTGATCACTGCCCTGGTGACCCTCGGCATCGCGATCACGGCCTATCAGATTCTGGCGCTCGGCATACCCGTCAGCGAAGACGAAACCGATGACCTGTGGAATATCGACGCCAAAGTCGAGTTCGTCGCCAATCCCAAGGATTCGGTGAAGGTGCAAATGTTCGTGCCGCCGCTGGCCCACGACTACATCAGCCTCAATGAAAGCTTCATCTCGAACAATTACGGCGTCAGCGTCAACCGCGCTGACGGCAACCGCAAGGTCACCTGGTCGGCCCGTCGCGCCACCGGCAACCAGACCCTCTACTACCGACTGGTGCTGACCAAGCGTTACAGCGGTGAAAAGCCCAAGGTCAAAGGACCTATCTTTCGCGACAGCATGACCGTCGAAGGCCCGGAAAAGATCGCTGCCGAAGCGCTGCTGGCACCCATTCGCCAGCATTCGGCGGACGTTGAGACCTTCATCACCGAGGCCATCAAGCGCGTCAACAACCTGAATGACGATAACGTCAAACTGCTGCTGGCCGGTGATAACTCGGCGTCCAACAAGGCCCGGGTCACCGAGCTGCTGCTGTCGATCGCCCACGTACCGCTGGAAAAAGCCCACACCATTCGCCTGGATGCCGAGCAGCAGACACCGGAACTCTGGCTGCGCAGCTTCAACGGCAAGGAATGGCTGTACTTCAATCCTGACACCGGCGAAGCCGGCCTGCCGGACGATCGCCTGCTCTGGTGGACAGGCGAGGAAGGCCTGGTCAGCGTCGAAGGCGGCAAGAAGGTGCAAGTCACGTTCAGCCTCAACAACAGTGAAATGAACGCGATGCGTCTCGCCAAACTGACCGACGCCAGCACCGACTCGGACTTCCTGGCCTATTCGCTGTACGGCTTGCCGCTGCAGACCCAGCAGACCTTCATGATCATGGTCATGATCCCGATTGGCGTGCTGGTCATCCTGATACTGCGCAACCTGATCGGCCTGCAGACACTGGGCACCTTCACCCCGGTGCTGATTGCGTTGGCATTCCGTGAAACACAATTGGGCTTCGGCATCGCCCTGTTTACCGTGATCACCGCGCTGGGCCTGTCACTGCGCTCGTATCTGGAGCACCTGAAACTGCAAATGCTGCCGCGCCTGTCGGTGGTACTGACCTTCGTCGTGGTGCTGATCGCCGCCATCAGCCTGTTCAGCCACAAGCTCGGGCTGGAACGCGGCCTGTCGGTTGCGCTGTTCCCGATGGTGATTCTGACCATGACCATCGAACGCCTGTCGATCACCTGGGAAGAGCGTGGCGGCAGCCATGCCATGAAGGTCGCCATCGGTACGCTGTTCGCCGCGTCGCTGGCGCACCTGATCATGAGCGTGCCGGAACTGACCTATTTCGTCTTCACCTTCCCGGCAGTGCTGCTGGTGCTGGTCGGCTTCATGCTGGCGATGGGCAGATACCGTGGCTACCGGCTGACCGAACTGGTGCGCTTCAAGGCATTCCTGAAAGAGGAAAAGGCCAAGTGATCGGCTGGTGGAAAACCTGGAAGGCGCTCGAAGCCCGCGGCATCATGGGCATCAATCGACGTAACGCCGACTACGTGCTCAAGTACAACAAGCGCAGCCTCTATCCGATCGTCGATGACAAGATCATCACCAAGGAGCGGGCCATCGCCGCAGGCATACATGTGCCGGAGATGTACGGCGTGATTTCCACGGAAAAGGAAATCGACAGGCTCGACGAGATCATCGGTGGGCACAGCGACTTCGTGATCAAACCCGCACAGGGCGCAGGCGGCGATGGCATTCTGGTGATCGCCGACCGTTTCGAGGAGCGCTTTCGCACCGTCTCGGGACGTATTATCAGCCACTCGGAAATCGAGCATCAGGTATCCAGCATCCTTACCGGCCTTTATTCATTGGGCGGCCACCGCGACCGCGCACTGATCGAGTACCGGGTCGTGCCGGACCCGATCTTCAAAAGCATCAGCTATGAAGGCGTACCGGACATCCGCATCATCGTGCTGATGGGGTATCCGGTGATGGCCATGCTGCGCCTGCCTACCCGCCAATCAGGCGGCAAGGCCAACCTTCACCAGGGCGCCATTGGCGTGGGTGTGGACCTGGCCACCGGCGTCACCCTGCAAGGCACCTGGCTGAACAACATCATCAGCAAGCACCCGGACACCACCCACTCGGTGGATGGCGTGCAACTGCCCAACTGGGACGGCTTCATGAAGCTTGCCGCCGAGTGCTACGAATTGTGCGGCCTGGGCTACATCGGCGTCGACATGGTGCTGGACCAGGACAAAGGCCCGCTGATTCTGGAGCTCAACGCCCGTCCCGGCCTGAACATTCAGATCGCCAACGACAGCGGCCTGACCCATCGCACTCAGGCCGTCGAGGCGCGTCTGGAGCAACTGGCTCTCGAAGGACGTCAGGAATCGGCGCAGGAGCGAGTCAACTTTGTTCAGGACCTGTTCGGTCATGTGCCCGGCGTCTGAACCGACATACCGCTAGGACTGCCGCATCGGCAAGGCTACAATCGCCAGCCGCGTTTCCAAGACCGATATTCGACGATGCCGATCTGTTCGATACACCCCCTGCCCTACAGCGCCGACCCGATCGCGTTCTTTGCGCGAATCCGCGAAGCGCCGGGTGCGGTGCTGCTCGACAGCGGCAGGCCGACAGCCGTGCGGGGCCGACATGACCTGCTCAGTGCATGGCCGCTGCAGGAACTGAGCGTTGCCGATGATGAAGACGGCGCCGCCTACCTCCAGCGCTTACGCGACAGTCTCAAGGCGCTCGGCGCAGCGCAACTGCCTGACGGGTGCGAGCTGCCCTTCGCTGGCGGCCTGATCGGTTATCTGAGTTATGAATTTGGTCGACGCCTGGAGCCGTTGCCGGATCAGGCCATTGATGACCTGCAACTGCCTGAAGCCCGTCTGGGGCTCTACGCCTGGGCGCTGATCAGTGATCATCAGGAGCAGACCAGCCAGCTGATTTTTCACCCGTCCCTGGCCGCAAGCGAGCGTAAACGGCTGATTGAGCTGTTCTCTGTCGATATCCCTGAGCCGCACACGGAGTTCCGTCTCAGCCAGCCGTTTCAGGCCAGCATCAGCGGGGATAACTATCGCCAGGCTTTCCAACGCATTCAGGCCTACATTCAGGCCGGTGACTGCTATCAGGTCAACTTCGCACAACGCTTTCAGGCGCAGTGCGTCGGTGCCCCATGGGCCGCCTATTGTGCGCTGCGAGCAGCTTGCCCGACGCCGTTCGCCGGCTACCTGAGCCTGCCGGGGGCCGATGCGATTCTGAGTCTTTCTCCCGAGCGCTTCGTGCGGGTCAGCGCCAGGCAGGTCGAAACCCGCCCGATCAAAGGCACGCGGCCACGCAGCGCGGACCCGGCGCAGGATGCTGCCTTCGCCGCCGAACTGCTGGCCAGCGAGAAGGACCGCGCAGAGAACCTGATGATCGTCGATTTACTGCGCAACGACCTGGGCCGCAGCTGCCGCATCGGCTCGGTGAAAGTCCCCGAGCTGTTCAGCCTGGAAAGCTACCCCAACGTGCACCATCTGGTCAGCAGCGTGACCGGGGAGCTGGCCGCTGGCAACGATGCACTGGACCTGATCAGCGGCAGCTTCCCCGGCGGCTCGATCACCGGCGCACCGAAGATCCGCGCCATGCAGATCATCGACGAGCTGGAGCCGACCCGCCGCAGCCTGTACTGCGGTTCGTTGATGTACCTGGACGTGCGTGGCGAAATGGACAGCTCGATCGCCATCCGCAGCCTGCTGGTCAAAGACGGACAGATTTCCTGCTGGGGCGGTGGCGGCATCGTCGCCGACTCCGACTGCGAGGCGGAATATCAGGAAACCTTCACCAAAGTCCGTGTACTGCTGGAGACGCTTGAAGCACTCTGAACCGCTCTGCGTCGCAAAGAGGACGCAGAGCGTCCAGAACGGCATACCGACGCAGAGCGTCGGCACGATAGCCAGATCATTTCGTGACGCTCTGCGTCACCTGTCTCCAGTCGCGCGCAACCGAGGCTTCGCCCTCAAAGCATCAAATCCCGATTCGAGGCCTTGATGAATTCCTTTTTCAGGTCATCGAACGTGTGCACCGCCGGAAACTGCGGGAATTCGCGGATCACGTTGTCAGGAGCGTGGAACAGGATACCGGCGTCGGCCTCGCCCAGCATGGTCGTGTCGTTGTACGAATCACCGGCAGCGATGATCCGGTAATACAGGCTCTTGAAGGCCAGCACCGACTGACGCTTGGGGTCTTTCTGGCGCAACTGGTAACTGACCACCCGGTCGGTCTCGTCAGTGATCAGGCGATGACACAGCAGGGTCGGAAAACCCAGTTGCCGCATCAACGGCTGAGAAAACTCGTAGAACGTGTCCGAGAGAATCACCACCTGAAACCGCTCGCGCAGCCAGTTGACGAACTCCACGGCGCCCTCCAGTGGCTCGAGGGTGCCGATCACTTCCTGAATATCCGCCAGTTTCAGACCATGTTCATCGAGGATGCGCAGGCGCTGCTTCATCAGCACGTCGTAATCGGGAATGTCCCGCGTGGTGGCACGCAGCGATTCGATGCCGGTTTTCTCGGCAAAGGCGATCCAGATTTCCGGGACCAGAACACCCTCAAGGTCCAGACAGGCAATTTCCACAGCTCACTCCTCAGACTATTCGCTCTCGACGGAAGTGGCACTCTAGCCGCTGGCAGCGGCCACTGAACAGCGGATTTTGTTACCATTGCCGCCATCACGAGCGCTTAAGCGCCACTCTTGCATTTTAGGAAGCCGCCTGATGAGCCAACCTTTCGACGTCGCTGAACTGGCGACGACCTATGCGAACAAGTCTGCACAAGACATTCTGAAACTGGCCTTCGAGCACTTCGGCGACGAACTGTGGATCTCTTTCAGCGGTGCCGAGGACGTGGTTCTGGTCGACATGGCCTGGAAGCTGAACAAGAACGTCAAGGTCTTCAGCCTCGATACAGGGCGCCTGCATGCGGAAACCTATCGCTTCATCGAACAGGTCCGCGAGCACTACAAGATCGAGATCGAGATCGTTTCGCCCGATCACAGCAAGCTTGAACCTTTCGTCAAGGAAAAGGGCCTGTTCAGCTTTTACCGGGACGGCCATGGCGAATGCTGCGGCATCCGCAAGATCGAGCCGCTGCGTCGCAAACTGTCTGGCGTCAGCGCCTGGGCAACCGGCCAGCGCCGTGATCAGAGCCCCGGCACCCGCAGCGCCGTTGCCGCAGTGGAAATCGACAGCGCCTTTTCAACAGCCGAGCGCACGCTGTACAAATTCAACCCGTTGGCACAAATGAGCAGCGAGGAAATCTGGGGCTACATCCGCATGCTGGAGCTGCCCTACAACAGCCTGCACGAGCGCGGCTTCATCAGCATCGGCTGCGAACCCTGCACCCGCCCGGTATTGCCGAACCAGCACGAGCGCGAGGGTCGCTGGTGGTGGGAAGAAGCCACGCAGAAGGAATGCGGGCTGCATGCGGGCAACCTGATAGTGCGCGACTGACGTCGCGAGCTACAAGCTACAAGCTACAAGCTACAAGCTACAAGCTACAAGCTACAAGCTACAAGCTACAAGCTACAAGCTACAAGCTACAAGCTACAAGCTACAAGCTACAAGCTACAAGCTACAAGCTACAGCCTGCGCGCTTTTACTTGCAGCTTGCAGCTTGTAGCTCAAAACTGCCTCTAATGCACCGGCAGCTCGACGTTGGCAAACAGCTCTTCCATTTCCTGCTTGTTATGGCACTGAATCGCCTTGGCCATGACTTCGCGGGTCAGGTGCGGCGCGAATTTCTCGATGAAATCGCACATGAAGCCACGCAGGAAGGTGCCGCGACGGAAAGCGATTTTTGTCACGCTGGACTCGAACAGATCACTGGCATCGAGCACCACCAGGTCGCTGTCCACTGCCTCGTCTATCGCCATTCTTGCCACGATACCCACACCCAGGTTCAGCCTGACGTAGGTCTTGATCACGTCGGCATCCGCCGCCGTGAACACGACCTTGGGCACCAGCCCGCGATGGCTGAACGCTTCGTCCAGCTTGGAACGGCCGGTGAAGCCGAAGACGTAAGTCACGATCGGGTATTCAGCCAGCAGCTCCAGCGTCAGCTTCGGCGCCTTGGTCAACGGGTGACCCTGCGGCACGACAATGCAACGGTTCCAGCGATAGCACGGCATCATCACCAGATCGCTGAACTGCTCGAGCGCCTCAGTGGCGATGGCGAAGTCAACCGTCCCGTCAGCGGCCATTTCGGCGATCTGCATCGGTGAGCCCTGGTGCATGTGCAGCGCGACATCCGGGTATTGCTTGATGAAGTTGCTGATCACCGGCGGCAAGGCATAGCGCGCCTGGGTGTGAGTGGTGGCGATCGACAGCGTGCCCTTCTTCTCGTTGGAGAACTCCTGGGCAATCTGCTTGATGCTCTCGACCTTGCGCAGGATCTCGCCCGCTGTCGTGATGATGCGCTCGCCTGCCGGCGTCACACGCGTCAGGTGCTTGCCACTGCGGGCGAAAACCTCGACGCCCAGTTCGTCTTCAAGCAGACGGATCTGCTTGCTGATGCCGGGCTGGGAGGTGTAAAGGCTCTGGGCCGTCGCGGAAACGTTGAGGTCGTGGTGCGCCACTTCCCAAATGTAGCGCAGTTGTTGGAGCTTCATATGTATCCCTCAAAGCAGATAAACCCTATGGGTATCGGCGACGGTATATAACTGGATTAATGGTGAGACGAATAATTCTAGAACTTTTTATCACCTTTGTAAGGCGATCGCACGCTCGATTTCATTAAAACCACCAATTGGACCTTTCCTCTACCCCCGCCCCTTTTTCAACATCATCGGAACCATGTAGACCGGCACATCGGAAAACTGCAGGACCCTGGCAGCCGTGCGGCCTACCGAGGTGCCCTCTTCCATCCTGCGGCTGTGACTGCCGACCACCAGCAAATCCACATTCAGCCTGTGCGCCTGTTCGAGAATCACGCTGGCAGGCTCGCCCTGAACGACACGCACCGTACGAATCAGGGACAGGTCCGAGTGTCCTTCCCCCAATTCTTCACGAAACCCGTCGAGCATTCGTTGCTCTATTCCACTCAGAAACGCATTCACACCTTTGCCGCGAAGCTCTTTCAGCGCTTCCTCGCCCAGGTAACTCTGCAGCACCGACTCGGCGAACAGGCCCAGAGGCTCGACGACATGGATGACGTACAGCTCGGCGTTGAACGTTCGAGCCAGCGCCAGCGCGTGCTGCGTTACATAAGGCGCGTACAGACCGAGGTCTGCGGCATACAGCATCGAACGGACCATACAACCTCCCGTACAACCGGAATGGCGGAGATTGACTCAGCGTAGCAGCGCATCATCGGCTGCGACGGCGGACTTCTCAGCCCCCGTCGGCAAGTGGCACTATTTCGTTGCTGATGCCGTGCGGAACGTGACCCGTCGCCACCACATCACGCGCCTTCTCGCAGTGGCCGGGCTGATCGTCGAAAAACACATCGGCGGCGAACGCTTCAAGAAAGGCCGACTTTTGCAATCCACCGAGAAACAGCGACTCGTCCAGACGAATGTCCCATTCGCGCAAGGTGCGGATCACGCGCTCATGGGCAGGTGCCGAGCGAGCCGTGACCAGCGCGGTGCGAATCGGGCAGCTTGCGTCGGGAAACTCGCGCTGCAATTGATTGAGTGCGGCAAGAAACGGCTTGAAAGGCCCGCCGCGTAACGGCTCGCGAGCCCACTCACGTTCGCTGGCCTGAAAGGCTGCCAGCCCGCCGCTCTGGTACACCCGCTCTGATTCGTCGGAAAACAACACCGCGTCGCCATCGAAGGCAATCCGCAGCTCGGCGCTGGCTGCACGCCGTGCGCCACCCGAAAGGATGGTCGCGGCTGCGAACCCGGCGTCCAGGGCGCTGCGTACATCCTCGGCATGCGTGGAGAGAAACAGGTGGCAGCCAAACGCTGCGAGATAAGGGTAGGGACTGCGACCACCGGCAAATGCGGCGCGGCTGATGTCGAGGCCATAATGCTGAATCGAGTTGAAGACCCGCAGCCCGGTATCGGCACTGTTGCGCGACACCAGTACCACTTCGACGCGCGCCTTTTGCAGGCTGGCATTGAGGCTCAGCAGTTTTTCGACCAGCGGGAACGCATCGCCCTGCGCGAGAATTTCGTCCTCATGCTCGATCTGATACTTGCGGTAGGCCTCGACCCCATCGGCCATGTACACCTCATGACTGTCGCGCAGATCGAACAGCGCGCGCGATGAAATCGCCAGTACCAGCTTGTGGTCTTCAGCTTCTGTCATGAATCACTCCTTGCTTGCCGGGTGGTTGCCCCGATCGATGAACGCCAGTGCCTGATAAAGCGCCCGCACGCGAGGCATGTCAAACCCGGCGGCAAGCGCTGCTGCGAGGGGCCTGGCATAAATGGCGTCCAGCTCCAGCGGGCGTCTTTCGGCCAGGTCGTGGTACATGCTGGGCCTGTAATCCGGCATGCTTTCGGTCACCGTAAACAGATGCTGCGCGAAACCCGGCGGCAAGGAATGCCCACAGGCCTCGGCGCCCTGCACGACCTCGTCCATCAGCGACCGGATCAAGGCCTGGCTGTCAGGGTCGGCCATCAATCGAGCGGTACTGGTCTGCAACAAGGCCGACAGCCCGTTGTAGGGCACATTCCAGACCAGCTTCTGCCAGCGGGCCTGTTGCAGATTGGCCATGACCGGCGCATCGATGCCGGCTGTCCTGAACAGGGCCGCGCAGGCTTCGACAACCGCCATGCGGCTCGCCTCATCGTCCGCCGGGCCGCTGTGATAGCCGATACTGACCGCGCCGAAGGCTTCATGGGCGACGACGCCGGGCGCAACCCGGTTGACGCAGACGAAGCACAGCCCGCCGAGTATGTGCAGGCTGTCGGGCAGGACATTACGCAGCTGGTCTTCGACAGCCAGACCGTTCTGCAACAGCAGCACGCTGGCGTTTGGCGCAGCCGCCTGGCGAATGATCGGACCGAGCGCGGCATTGCCGGTGCTCTTGGTGCCGACCAGCAGCCAGTCACAAGGCGGCATTTCAGCCGCCGAGCGATACGCCTGAACAGGCTTGAGGGACAGCTCGCCATGCACGGCGCTTTTGACCTGCAAACCTTCGCGCGCCACCGTGTCAAACTCGCTGCGCAGCAGAAAATGCACATCGTATCCGGCACGCGCCAGCATCAGTCCGTAAAAGCCACCTATGGCACCCGTACCTATGATGCCGACGCGCGGACGACGGGAATCAACACTCATGACCTCTCCCTTGACTGTCTCGGTATTTGCGGCCGTACACTATCCGTCGCAGCGGATTGTCTTGCAATAAGGCAGCGCATCTCGGCCAAAGACCTGACCGATACCTCGTTTACTTATTGTCGAACAACGCGATAACGCGCTAAGGTTCGGCTCCCCGCTGCGCTCAAACCTGCTGGGCACCGCCGCACGGGGGACCGTTGGCGGCCAGTACCCGCGACCTGATGAGTAACACGATGGCTGATTTACCGATTGACGACCTCAACGTTGCCTCCAACGAGACTCTGATCACTCCGGATCAGCTCAAGCGCGACATCCCCCTGACCGATGCTGCCCTGCAGACCGTCAGCCAGGGCCGCGAAGTGATTCGCAACATTCTCGATGGCCATGATCACCGCCTGTTCATCGTGATCGGCCCGTGCTCGATCCACGACCTGAAGGCAGCCAAGGAGTACGCCGAGCGTCTCAAGGCGCTGGCCGCGGAGGTGTCTGACACGCTGTATCTGGTGATGCGCGTCTATTTCGAGAAGCCACGCACCACGGTAGGCTGGAAAGGCCTGATCAACGACCCGTACCTGGATGACTCGTTCAAGATCCAGGATGGCCTGCACATCGGTCGCCAGCTGCTGCTGGATCTGGCCGAGATGGGGCTGCCCACCGCGACCGAAGCATTGGACCCGATCTCCCCGCAGTATCTGCAGGACCTGATCAGCTGGTCGGCCATCGGCGCGCGTACCACAGAATCCCAGACTCATCGCGAGATGGCGTCGGGCCTGTCCTCGGCAGTCGGTTTCAAGAACGGCACCGATGGCGGCCTGACGGTTGCCATCAACGCCTTGCAATCGGTGTCGAGCCCGCATCGTTTCCTGGGTATCAACCAGGAAGGCGGCGTGTCGATCGTGACCACCAAAGGCAATGCCTACGGTCATGTGGTGCTGCGCGGCGGCAACGGCAAGCCCAACTATGACTCGGTCAGCGTTGCGCTCTGCGAGCAGGCGCTGAACAAGTCCGGCATTCGCCCGAACATCATGGTCGACTGCAGCCATGCCAACTCCAACAAGGACCCGGCGCTGCAACCGCTGGTGATGGAAAACGTCGCCAACCAGATCCTGGAAGGCAACGAATCGATCATCGGCCTGATGGTCGAGAGCCATTTGAACTGGGGCTGCCAGGCGATTCCCAAGGACCTGTCGGAATTGCAGTACGGCGTGTCCATCACCGATGCCTGCATTGATTGGGAAAGCACTGAAAAGACCTTGCGCAGCATGCACGCGAAACTCAAGGATGTGCTGCCAGCTCGCAAGCGCAAGTAATTGCCTGACCGACTGCACTGCAATAACGAAAACGCCGAGCAAATGCTCGGCGTTTTCTTATGCTTACTGTCTGTCGGTAGCTACAGGTCGTCAGAGCTTGGCCGCCTGCGACTGCAGATCATGCAGCTCCATGTAACGCTCGACATAAGAGCAGGACGGTATGACGGAATAACCCATGCTGTCGGCATAATCGAGCGCCTCCTTGGTCAGCGCGGCGGCAATTCCGCGACCCCGCAAGGCGTCCGGCACGAAGGTCCGATAGAAGTCCAGGGTCTGCTTGCCGAGATCCATATAGGTCAGATAGGCACGGTGGCCGTCGATAATGATTTCGAAATGGTGGCCGACTTCGTCATGGTGGATGGACAACGCCTCGCTCATCGCTACTCCTCGCGGGTCTTGGAATTTGACCCCTACCTTACCGGTCTTTTTCAGGCGAAGGAACATCTACGCCACCCAGTGTCTGTTTTCGACACCGGTAGGGCACTGCCGATCTCGACGGACATCACATTGAGATAGTAGGCGCCATTAGCGACTATGCTCAAGCTCGGTGGATGTAAAAACGCTTGGAAATGCTCACGTGCCGACCGGCAGTCGATCAGGCAAGGGCTGATGCGAACTGTCGGGAACGCTTCAGCACGGCATGAGTCCCGCTAAAGTGGATAGTTTTTGTACAGAATGCTTGAGAAGTAACGCGGAGCGCTTTCAAAGCGAGGAATTTTAGCAGCTTCTTGCGCCGGGTCCGTTTACTTACTACAAACAATGGGTACTATGTACGCCGGTCGTTTTCTCATTTTCGAGAGATGACTAATTTGAAAAAAAATTCCTTGAAGGTGAACACGATGAACAACGTTCTGAAATTCTCTGCTCTGGCTCTGGCCGCAGTTCTGGCTACCGGTTGCAGCAGCGTATCCAAAGAAACCGAAGCTCGTCTGACAGCTACCGAAGACGCAGCAGCTCGTTCGCAAGCACGTGCCGACGAAGCCTACCGCAAGGCTGACGAAGCTATGGCTGCTGCTCAAAAAGCTCAGCAAACTGCTGACGAAGCCAACGAGCGCGCTCTGCGCATGTTGGACAAAGCCAGCCGCAAGTAATAATCCTCCGGGATTATTGAAAGCCGACCCGGTAACGGGTCGGCTTTTTTTTGCCTGTTTTCTGGCTGGGTGATTGGGTGCAATAGCCTGAATGACTCCAGGAACAGGGCCAAGACCCGATGACTCTCTTTTGACTATCGTGCTAACGCTCCGCGTTGGCACGCAGTTCGTGACGCTCTGCGTCACATGGCGGTTTTTCTTTTTTCAGTTGGATTAAGGTTCGGCTCAGGTCACCTTTTCGCCCCTCGGCGACTCACTTTGAGGGACCAAAGTAAGCAAAGTCCCAGCTCCGTTTCCGGCCCGA
>NZ_WIBD01000004.1:70702-88607 GCF_009495975.1 Pseudomonas sp. SZ57
GCGTCCTGCCAGGCTACCCCCGGATCAGTGCCAGGGCTCAGCCGTCACTTACGTCGCACTCTGCGTCGTCTGTGCCATCGTGATCGAAAAGCGCGTATGGCGGCCTCCTGCGGGCGCGGCATGACGTCGTGTTGAGCTGAAGACTTGTGACGCGGAGCGTCACGAACTGCATGCCAAAGCTCCGCATTGGCACGAGAGCGATTGCTGGCGACGATTTACTGAAAAATCACCGGCTCTTCAGCACTCGCAGGCGCTTTGCCCGGTTCTGCGATCTCCACCGGCATGCCGTCTTCGGCCGCAACCACATCACGTACCACATCCCAGTTCATGCGCAGGTTGTTGGCCAGGTCATCACGCTTGAGCAGCGCATTGATCACCGCAGTGTGCTTGTCGACCACCGACGGGTTGCCCAGGTCATCAACCGGCGTGTGCGCTTCCAGGTAAACCTTGCCGCCACTGATGCCGAACTTGTAGGGCTCGCTGATGATGCGCACGGTCGTGCCGACCGGAGCCATGTCGGCCAGTTCCAGCACGTTATTGTTGTACATGCGGAAACAGCCGTGGCTGGTGCGCATGCCGATGCCGAACTTCTTGTTCGAGCCGTGGATCAGGTAGCCGGAAAGCCCCAGGCCGAATTTGAACGGCCCCAGCGGGTTGTCCGGACCGGCCGGCACCACGTCTGGCAGCGGATCGCCATCGGCCGCATGCTCGGCCTTGATCGAGGCCGGCGGCGTCCAGGTCGGGTTCGGCGTCTTGGCCGTCACCTTGGTCACGCCAATCGGCGATCCCCAGCCTTCACGACCGACACCCAGCGGATAGGTGTGCACGACATTCTGCCCCTTGGGGTAGTAATACATGCGGTATTCGGCAAGGTTGATGACAATCCCTTCGCGCGGACCCGGCGGCAGAATGAAACGGGTCGGCAGCACGATGTCCTTGCCTGCACCCGGCAACCAGGGATCGACGCCAGGATTGGCAGCGATCATTTCCAGGTAGCCCAGATCATATTGGGTGCCCAGATCGGCGAAGGTGTCTTCGTATTTGGCCTTGATGACCTGCACCTGCCCCACGATGTCTTCGCCGGGCGGCGGCAACGGAAACTCCAGTGCATGGACAGAGCTCGCCGCGCACAGAGCAGCAAGCGACAGACAGCGGGTAACGGCTGGAATGCGCGACAACATCCGGGAAGATCCTTCGGGTAACGACTATAGAAAGTGAAACAGCAACTGAAGTGTACACCGGCCCTTGCCGGATCGGGGATATCTACGGCCGGCGTTCAGGCAGTCATGACAGCTAGAGTTCAGGCCAGATAGGATTCATCCCCCTGCGTTGCGCATCCATGATGGCCTTGCACAAGGGACACAGACGCTCATCACGCATGGCCTGCAGTTCGACGGCGCGCATTTGCGGCTGGGCTGGCAACAACGTGCCACACAATGTACGGTCGATCGAGCCGCCCAGCTCCAATTGGCGAGCGATCAGATGGACGCGCACTTCCTGACAGGCGAACAGATCCAGCTGCTCATCGGGTTCAAGCATTTGATAGGCATACAGGGACCAGGCGGGACGCGGCATGGGGGGCTCCAGATCGGGGGCGCCACATTAGCCGAAAGCCCCCGCCCGGGAAAGCCTCAAAGCAGCGGTTTCAGGCTCGGCCAGACATTTTCCAGCAACTTGCCCTGAGCGCCGGCCGCCGGATGCAGACCATCGGCCTGCATCAGTTCGGGCACCCCGCCTACACCTTCGAGAAAGAATGGCACGAAAGGGACCTTTTTCTCCTTGGCCAGGTCGCTGTAAACCTCTTCAAAGGCCTTGGTGTAGCGTGGCCCGTAGTTGGGCGGGATGCGCATGCCCAATAACAGCACTTTGGCACCTGCCGCCTGCGAACGGTCGATCATCGATGAAAGGTTTTGTTGCAATTGAGCAGGCTGCTGGCCGCGCAGGCCGTCGTTGCCGCCCAACTCCAGAATAACCAGTTCCGGCTTATGCTCTGCAAGCAGCGCAGGCAAACGCGCCTGGCCGCCTGCACTGGTGTCGCCACTGATCGACGCATTGACCACCTTGTCGTCGAATCCCTCCTTGCTCAGACGCTGTTCCAGCAGGCTGACCCATCCCACGCGGGTATCCAGCCCGAAAGCCGCACTGATACTATCCCCAACGATCAACACCGTGCCCGCCAACGCGCCCTGTGACAGCAGCAGTAACCCCAGGCCAGCACTTAAAAACAACGCACGCATCGGATTCTCCATGAGTGAAAGTATTCTCAGTGCCCAAAGCCTCAGCAAAGTAGTCCCCAGCACCGAAGGTGACCTGACCATCCTGCACGAACTCTCCCTGGAACTAAACAAGGGCGACACGCTGGCCATCGTCGGTGCCTCCGGTTCGGGCAAATCCACCCTGCTCGGCTTGCTGGCCGGGCTGGACCTGCCGAGCGCCGGTTCAGTCATCCTTTCGGGCCGCAATCTCAGCGAGCTGGATGAAGACCAGCGCGCCAGAGTGCGGGCCGAGCACGTCGGGTTTGTGTTTCAGTCGTTCCAGTTGCTCGACAGCCTGAACGCGCTGGAAAACGTCATGCTGCCGATGGAGCTCGAAGGCCGCAAAGACGCCCGTGAAAAAGCCCGCGACCTGCTGGAACGGGTGGGCCTTGGCCAGCGCCTGACCCACACGCCGCGTCAGCTGTCCGGTGGCGAACAGCAACGGGTCGCCATTGCCCGCGCCTTCGCAGCCGACCCCGACGTGCTGTTCGCCGACGAACCCACCGGCAACCTCGACAGTCACACCGGCGAACGCATCAGCGACCTGCTCTTCGAACTGAACAAGGAGCGCAACACCACGCTGGTGCTGGTCACTCACGATGAGCGTCTGGCGCATCGCTGCCGTCGCCTGATCCGTCTTGAAGGGGGCCGACTGGTCGCCCCGCTGGAGCCTTGATGGCACGTTTGCCTTTTGCCCGCCTGCTGAGCCTCGCTGTCCGCCAACTGATGCGCGATGCCCGCGCCGGAGAATTGCGGGTATTGTTCTTCGCCCTTCTGGTCGCTGTGGCGGCGAGCACCGCCATCGGTTATTTCGGCGCCCGTCTGAACGGCGCGATGTTGCTGCGGGCGACCGAGTTCCTGGGAGCAGATCTGATTCTTGAAGGCTCGAGCCCGGCGCGTGCCGAGCAGGTCGAAGAAGGCAAACGCCTGCAACTCAAGCATGCGCAGATCGTGGTCTTTTCCAGCGTGATCGCGACCGACGCAGGTATCCAGCTGTCGAGCATCAAGGCGGTGGACGACGCTTACCCATTGCGCGGCGAACTGAAAAGCGCCGCAGACCTGTACCAGCCGGAACAGGCTGGCAGCGGTCCGCAACCGGGTGAAGCCTGGGTCGAGGCACGCTTGCTTCCTGCGGTCGACCTGAAGGTGGGAGACGACCTCGACGTCGGCTCCAAAACCTTGAAACTGACCCGCATACTGACTTACGAGCCAGACCGGGCAGGCAACTTCTACAGCCTGACCCCGCGCGTGATGATCAACCTGCAGGACCTTGCCGCCACCGGTGTGGTACAGCCGGGCAGCCGGGTCACCTATCGGGAGATGTGGAGCGGCCCGCCGCAAGCACTGGCGGCCTATCGCAAAGCCATCGAGCCAGGTCTTGAGCCGCATCAGGAAATCAAGGACGCCCGCGATGGCAGCCAGCAGATTGGCGGCGCGCTGGGCAAGGCCGAACGTTATTTGAATATGGCCAGTCTGGTCGCCGTGTTGCTGGCGGGCGTTGCCGTGGCGCTGTCGGCATCCCGATTCGCTGCGCGGCGCTTCGATGCCAGCGCCCTGCTGCGCTGCCTGGGACTGTCGCGCGGTGAGGCGATGACCCTGTTCAGTCTGCAACTGGCGATCATCGGCTTGCTGGCCAGTCTGAGTGGTGCCTTGCTGGGCTGGCTGGCACAACTCGGGCTGTTCGCGCTGCTGCAAAATCTGCTTCCGGCGACCGTTCCGCCCGGCGGCGTGCTGCCTGCGCTGGCCGGCATGGGCACCGGGCTGGTAGCCCTGGCCGGTTTCGCCCTGCCGCCGCTGGCTGCACTGGGTCGCGTGCCGCCGCTGCGCGTCCTGCGCCGCGACATGCTGCCAATCCCGGCCAGCTCCTGGCTTGTGTATGGCGCAGCGTTGCTCGCGCTGGGCCTGATCATGTGGCGTCTGAGCCTGGATCTGGTCCTGACCTTCGCCCTGCTGGGTGGCGGCATCGTCGCCGCGCTGCTGCTCGGCAGTCTGCTGTTACTGGCGCTCAACAGCCTGCGCCGTCTGCTGTCCGGCGCCTCGCTGCCCTGGCGGCTGGGTCTGGGGCAACTGCTGCGTTACCCGCTGGCCGCTGCCGGACAATCGCTGGCTTTCGGCCTGATCCTGCTGTCGATGGGCTTGATCGCGCTGCTGCGCGGTGAGCTGCTCGACACCTGGCAAAATCAGTTGCCCAAGGATGCACCGAACTATTTCGTGCTCAACGTACTGCCGGCCGATAAAGAAAACTTCGCCCAGACCCTGAGCAAGCTGTCCACTCACGCGGCGCCCCTTTACCCGGTGGTGCCAGGACGCCTGACCAGCATCAACGGTGAACCGGTCAGTAACTTCGTGACCAAGGATTCGCGCGGTGAAAATGCCACGCGTCGCGACCTGAGCCTGACCTGGGCCGCCGAGCTTCCCGAGGGCAATACCCTGACTGCCGGCAACTGGTGGAAAGCGTTGCCTGATTCCGGGCAAAGCGACGCAACGCCCGGCGTCTCGATCGAGGCCAAACTGGCCGACAGCCTGAAAATCAAACTGGGCGACCGCCTGAGCTTCATCGTCGGCGGACTGACCCGCGACGCCGTGGTTACCAGCCTCAGGAACGTGAACTGGGATACCTTCCAGCCCAACTTCTTCATGATTTTCCAGCCCGGCACCCTCGCCGACTTGCCGACCACTTACCTGACCAGCTTTTACCTGCCACCCGGCCAGGACAAGCAGATCGTCGAGCTGTCGCGCGCCTACCCGTCCATCAGCATTCTGGGTGTAGAGGCCCTGCTGGCGCAGGTACGCAGCATCCTCGATCAGGTGACCCTGGCCGTGCAGTTCGTCCTGCTGTTCGTGCTGGCTGCGGGTATCGCCGTGCTGTTTTCCGGATTGCAGGCCACGCTGGACGAGCGCATCCGGCAAGGCGCACTGCTGCGTGCGCTGGGCGCAGAGCGAGCGCTGCTGATCAAGTCACGACGTATCGAATTCGGTTTGCTGGGAGCTGCCAGTGGCGTACTGGCGGCGTTGGGCTGTGAGCTGGTGAGCTTCGTGCTGTACCGCTACGCCTTTTCGCTGGAATGGCAACCGCATCCGTGGCTACTGCTGCTGCCGGTGATCGGTGCCTTGCTGGTCGGGGGTGCGGGTGTATTCGGCACCCGCCGCGCACTGAACGTAAGCCCGCTGACCGTGCTGCGCGAGGGTTGAGGCTACTCACAAATCTCGTGGGAGCGAGCTAGTTGTGTATAGCGATCAGCGCTCCGCGTGAGAATGCAATGCCGGACGCTCTGCGTCCGGCCTCACTTCTCGTAATCAATCGAGTTCACGAACCACAGCTTCTCGCCTTCGGGCGTGTTGACCAGCACTTCGTCGCCCACTTCCTTCTTCAGCAAGGCACGGGCCATGGGCGAGTCGATGGAGATGTAGTCGTTGCGCCCATAGATTTCGTCATAACCGACAATGCGGAATTTCTTGAGATCGCCCGCTTCGTTTTCGATCTCGACCCAGGCACCGAAGAACACCCGCCCTTCCTGCTCCGGGGAATACTGCACGACACGCATGTCTTCGAGGCGCTTGCGCAGGTAGCGCACGCGTCGGTCGATCTCGCGCAGCAGCTTCTTGTTGTACTGGTAATCGGCGTTTTCGCTGCGATCCCCGAGCGATGCCGCCCAGGCGACCTTTTGCGTAATGTCGGGCCGGTGTTCTCGCCACAGGTAGTCGAGTTCTTTCTTCAGGGCTTGATGCCCGTCACGGGTGATGATCTTTGTACTCAAGAAGTTTCTCCGGCCCGGCAAAAATCAGTTCGACAGGCGACAAAGACTCAACGTCGCGCCACCTCATGCTGGATGCAGCCGTCGTAATAGACCTTGGTCACCGCATCAGGCTTGAGCCGCGACTCGCTGTCGTAGGTCTGTTCCGTGATGCGCAATGCCATGGGTCGCATCCATTGTTTGGCAAACTTGCGCGCCTGCAGCTTCTGCCGCGCGCCATAGCGAGTAACGCCTGACAACTTGGAGGCCTGCGCACCGCCCGCAATGGCCGAGCCCCAACGACACAGATAACGCTCGTTTTCCGTGGCGTTTCTGGCCTGTGCGGAAAACGCCAGCCCGGAAAGCGTCAGGCACGCCAGAGCACAATAGACCAAACGCATGCGAAAACCACCTAATCCTTTGATAAGGCGGCGATTTTGCCTGTCCGTTCACGCGTCGGGGGCCAGCAATATGCCTTCTATGCCAATTGGCTGAATCAGGCGATTCAACCCAGCGTAATCAGGCCCTGCCGGGCGATGCGGGTCAGGTCATGAATCACCTGCCCGACATCATCTGCCTGCGGCGATTGCACCACGGCGAGGTCGAATTGATCGTCGGCAAAATGACTCAGCGACTGGTGGGTCTCGGCGAACTGAATCAGAAACGCACAGGAGCCGCCACGCCGACGCGGCCAGCCGTCGAGATAGCGCAACAGCGTGGGCTGATGGGAACCGCTGAGGAGGATTTTCGGGTTCTTGCGGGACAAGACCGTGCTGATCGGGGAAAGACGACTGAGGGGGCGCAGGTTGTTCATGGTGGTTTCTCTGCCTCGCAAGATCCGCTGGGCAGCGGTGAGAGGCAACACCGAACCAACGTTTTAGCGGTATTTCGACAAGACTTCAGCCTTGCCAGGCGCCCCGCAAGTAGTTGTTAAATCGGCGCTTGAGCACGCATCCTAGAGAAACGTCCCATTCATTGTCAATTGCCATTCATGGCAGGAGCCTGCAAACGCACAAGGCCCGCCACAAGAGCGGGCCTTGCACAGCAAGCGTAGCCGGTTATCGGGCGATGATACGGTCCAGCGACAACTTGCCTGCACCTTCGATGAGTACCGCTACGGCCCCGCCGAGCAGTGCCAGCGCGTACTCGTAGCCGTTGTTGGCCATGAAGAAGCCGTTGTGGATGTGCACGGTGAAGATCGCCACCAGCAACAGCAGGATCACCACGACTGCAGCGGGACGAGCCAGCAGCCCCAGCAGCAGGCCCAGGCCGCCAAAGAATTCGGCGCTGCCCGACATCAGCGCCATCAGGTAACCCGGCGTCAGGCCCAGGCTTTCCATGTACTGCGCAGTGCCTTCCAGGCCATAACCACCGAAGGCGCCGAACAGTTTCTGGCTGCCGTGCGCGATGAACGCGATACCGACGATGACGCGCAGGACAGTCAGGCCGTAACCGGCGCGAGTGGTGAGGACCGACTTGATCAATGTGTTCATGGAGGACTTTCCGTGAGTGATGGGTGATTAACAGCGAGTGGCGCCATGATAATCAAATTCGCTCATGTAAAAACCGCAAATAACGGCGTATAAAAATCGAATAAATCGATCTTTAGCGTTTTATCGCAGATTTGGGACCGCTCTTTTCCAGCGAGTCGCGCTCGCGATCAAAGGCCAGGTAGTACTTGTTCACGCTGTTCACGAACGCCACGACATTGGCACCGCCCTGCTCCATCGCCACGCGCTCGGTCTGGAAGAACCACTGGTTCGGGTTCAGCCCGCGACGCCGCGCTTCCTCGCGCATGCCCTGCACGCGCTCAGGCCCCAGGTTATAGGCGGCCATCACGAATGCCATGCGCTCGCGTTCGTTGACCCGGTTACTGGAGAAATACTTGCGCTGGATCAGCGCCATGTAGCGCGAGCCGGCACGGATGTTGTCGTCAGCGCTCTGGATGCTCGGCACGCCAACGCTTTTCGCTGCCGAAGGCGTGATCTGCAACAGGCCTGTCGCGCCGCCACTGCCCTTGGCAGACGGGTCGAGTTTGGATTCCTTGAACGCGAGGGCTGCCAGGTCAAGCCAATCCATGCCCTGTGCATCGGCATGGCGTTGCAGCATCGGACGCAGTTGTTCCAGACGCTGCAGGTTGTTGCGCACCAACGGGTTGTTGACCTTGTAGGTGTTCTTGTACGCGTTGGCGAACACCTGATCCTGCTGGGCCGACGGCTTATAGCCTTTGAGGAAATCGTCGACACTGGCCCGCAGCTGGGTGGCATTGTCACGAACGAACCAGCTGATATCCCCGTGGGTCTGCAAGGTCAGGCCGCGTTCGATGCGCAGTTTGGGCATGATCTTCGCCCAGCGCTCGGCAATCGGCTGCTCGACCAGCGTCATCGGGTAAATCCCGGCCTGGACCATTTCCAGCACATCCTCGACAGCCAGACTGGGGTCGACCCATTCGATTTTTGCCAGGGGCAGCTTGCGCAGCTCCAGTTGTCGATTGACCTGATGCAGGGCTTCATCGGCGGCACTGCCGGTGGGCAGGCTCAGGGTCTTTCCGGACAATTGATCCACACGGCGCACACTGCGCTGACCACGAACGCCGACCAGCACCAGAGGCACATCGTGCACGATCGGTGCGCTGGCCTGAATGCCCTTGGCGTCGCTGACATCGAGCAGCTCACCGGGCGCGATCATGTCGCCTTCTCCGCGCTGCAAGGCCGTCAGCAGCTGGTTCTTGGCCTTGGGGATAACCTTGATCGTGATCTTCTGCCCGGTACGGGAATGGCTGTTGAGGTACTGCTCGAAAGCTTGCAGGCGATGGTATTCGACGCCGATTTCCTGACCCTTGACGTCGCCGGAGCTGTTACGGCTCTGATTGACCAGTACGCGTAGCACCTTGCTGCTGCGAATCGCCGGCAAATCGCGCACCTGCACCGTGTGCTGCACGACCTCGGGACCGGTCTGACGAGCAGAAACCTGCAAGGGCAGCAGCGGTAACAGGCACATCAAAGACACAAGCGCGGATCGGATCATTCACTTCCCCAGGGCAATGCCGGAAAGAAACAGGAAAAAGGAAATCTTGAGGTCACGCAGCAGCGCCGAACAGCGAAGGAAATCGTTGAACCCTCAGGTTCAATCGCTTGAATACCCAGCGTTTTCTTGTTGTGGCCAGAGCTCTGGTATGCTCGGCAGCCTTCAGCTGGAGGTAGCACCATGCAACTCATCGACATCGGCGTCAATCTGACCAACGCAAGCTTCGCCTCGCAGCGACAGGCGGTACTCGACCGCGCCTACGCCGCAGGCGTCGAACAACTGGTGGTGACCGGCACCAGTGTCGAAGGCAGCGAACACGCCTTGCAGCTGTGTCACGAGCTGGATGAAAGCGCGCAACGCCTGTTCTGCACGGCGGGAATCCACCCGCATTCAGCGAGCGATTGGACCGGCGACACCGAGAAACAGTTGCATGCCCTGCTCAGGGAAAATCGCGTTCGCGCCGTGGGTGAATGCGGCCTGGATTACAATCGCGATTTCTCGCCTCGCCCCCAGCAGGAAAAGGTCCTGGAGGCGCACCTGGCCATGGCCGTGGAACTGCAATTACCGGTGTTCCTCCATGAACGCGACGCCAGCCAGCGGCTGCTGGAAATTCTGCGCGACTACCGCGACCGCCTTCCCGCGGCAGTCGTGCACTGTTTCACCGGTGAGCGCGCCGCGCTGTTCAGTTACCTGGACCTTGATCTGCATATCGGCATCACTGGCTGGATCTGTGACGAACGACGCGGCACCCACCTGCACGCGCTGGTCGGCAACATCCCTCGCGGCCGACTGATGCTGGAAAGCGATGCGCCCTACCTGCTGCCACGCAGCCTGCGCCCCAAGCCGAAAAACGGTCGCAACGAGCCAGCTTACCTGCCGGAGGTCTTGCGCGAAGTAGCCTTGCACCGGGGCGAAACGCTGGAGGACCTCGCACGCCACAGCACTGATTGCGCGCGGCAGTTCTTTGCCTTGCCAATGCTGAAGAACACCTCAAAGGATGAAAATCTGCAGCTTTCTTGACCCGCATCAAGGCTCTCTTCGTTGGCTGAGGCACAGTGATGGCATCTTGCTGCTATCTCAACCGATCACCGAAGAAGACCACTCATGGGCTCATGGCTTGGCAACCTGTCACTGAAATATAAGTTCTGGGCCGTCAACGCGGTCGCTTTTGTCACCACCCTGTTGCTGGTGCTGTACGCCATGCAAACTGAACAACAGGCGCGCACGGATGCGTCGAGTCAGGCAGCACAAGCGCAGGCGCGCCTGCTGGCCGCCTGGCCCGTCGACGCAGCCCTGCCCTCCAGCGATACATTGCTGACGTACCGCCAGGGTCAGACACCGGTTGTCGATGGCCTGGCGCTGCCGGAACTGGCTGACGCGCGCGACTGGGTGACGCTGGACAAGCCCGCTGGCGATCAATGGCTGAGCGGTGCGCAGATCATCACCCGAGGCGCCGAGCAACGGATTGCGCTACTGGCGTTCACCCCGACCTTCATGCAAATCCTGCTGGATCGCTTCACGCACTACGCGATTGCGGTGTTCGTGCTGATGTTATTGATGCTCTGTGCCTCGCAACTGCTGATCCGCTTTCTGCTCAGCCAGCTCAACGCGCTCAAGGATGTGATGCTGCACGTCGAAAAAAGCGGCGACCTGGCGGCCCGTGTTCCCAACCGCAGCGACGATGAAGTCGGGCAGATGGCCAAGGCCTTCAATGCCATGCAGGCCGGTTATCAGCGAGTGGTCAACACCGTTTCGCAAACTGCTGGGCGCCTCGATCAGGGCGCCGCGCATCTGGCGGCGGGCATGAAGGAGGTGCGCCATGGCATGCTCGGTCAGCAAAGCGAAACCGATCAGGTGGCCACGGCCATCAACGAAATGACTGCCACGGTCCATCACATTGCCCAGCACGCTACAGCCACCCGCGATCAGTCGCAGACGGCCGACGCACTGGCAGGCAGCGGCAAAGTAGTGGTCGACCGTGTGCAGGTGTCCATCGCCGGGCTTTCCAGCGGCGTGCAGCAAACAGCGGAAATGATCCAGCGCATGGCCGAGGACAGCCAGAAGATCAACGGTGTGGTCAACGTGATCCACAGCATCGCCGAGCAGACCAACCTGCTCGCCCTCAACGCAGCCATCGAGGCCGCACGCGCCGGGGAAATGGGTCGGGGTTTTGCCGTGGTCGCCGATGAGGTACGCAATCTGGCGAAGCGGGTGCAGACCTCCACCGATGAAATCACCACGATGGTCTCGACCCTGCAAAACGGCACCCGCGATGCCGTGGATTTCATGCAGGAAAGCTCGCACAAGGCTGACGAATGCGTGCAGCAGGCGCGGGAAGCGGGTGATGCGCTGGCGGCGATTGCCGGTGCCGTGGCACAGATGCGCGAAAGCAATACGCAGATCGCCGTCGCGGCCCAGCAGCAAAGCCAGGTCGCCGAGGAGATGAACCGCGCGGTGGTGAGTATCCGCGATGTCACCGAACGCACGGTGATCCAGACAGTTGACTCGGCCAGCACCAGTGACGAACTGGCCACGCTGGCAGGCGAACTGAATGCCGCCATTGGCCAGCTCAAGCTGTAACAGGCTATCGCCGCGATAGACAGGCTTGACTCGTCAGCCATCGGCGCGCGGGCCTATCCTTCAGGCATTGAACGACGCTTTACGCGTTACCTGAAGAGGACCGCATCATGAACAAGCCACTTTCCGATCTGCAGTTGAATCAATGGCGTGACAGCAACGACAGTCAGGAGCACTCGACCAGTCTGGCCCTGTACCTGATCGCCGTACCGCTGTTCATTCTGGCGGCCCTGCTGATCCTCAACGGCCTGTTTTCCGAAAGCCTTTCATCGGTTGCCATCGGCGTGATCGGCCTGGTGGCGGCGCTGGGCTTTCAGCGCCAGAACGCCGCACGGGCCGCCCGCAAACCTTGATCCGGTTGCCGGTCAGCCAAACACGGTGACCGTCTGGCGACTGATCGCGATCAGCTCGCCGTCGGGGCTCCACAATGCCGCGGCGGTATGACCATAGCCATCGCGGGCATGCTCGATGACTGCGCGGTAGCTGCACCACTGCAGGGTATCGAGCGACGGCTGGGGCTGGACGAACTCAATGGTCCAGGTCAATGAACTGCCGGGGGCCGGCTTGTCCAGATGCGGCAATACCGCAGGCGGCCAGGTGTCCACCAGCGCCAGAATATGCGCTTCGCTCATGGGCGTGGCGTGCGGCTCATCGCGAAAGCGCACGTAGCCGCCTATCGCCGGCGATCGGGTATTGCTGAACGGCATCCCACCCAACGCCCAGCGGATGTCCATGAAACGCAGGTAATCAGGCATCACGCCGCTGGCAAAAGGCAGCTCCGGGCATTGTTCGACCGGTTTGAGGAGCGGCGCGGCCTCCGCGGAAAAGGTGATCATTGATTCCCGAGGGGCACCGAAGCTGCCCTGTATCAGGGTCATGACCTGACCGTTCTGCATGGCGCGTCCCAGCACCTGACTGACTGCCTTGCCATGACGCAGGATGTCGACCTCGAAAGCAATCGGTACACCGGGCGCGGCCGGCCCGACAAAGGTAATCGCCAGCGAACGAACCGGCCGCCCTTCCGGCACCTGTGCACGCATCCCTTCGTAGGTCAGCGCAGCCATCAGCCCGCCAAAGCAGGCACGCCCCTGCGACCATTCGGCAGGGATCGTGACAGAGTGCGGATCGCGACGCAGCGCATCGATCAGTTCAGAAAAGGTCATGCTCACTCCACACGTCAACACACAAGTAGATGGATGATAACCATCCTCTTAGTTAACGACAGGCCGCATAATGGCCATTTTTGCGGCCTGAATGACCTGCCTCATGAAAAATCACTGGATCAGAAACAAGCCTTGGCCAAGCGTTTGAGCGACGCTTCGGCCTTGCGTTCGGCACCTACTATGCCGATTTGCCAGCCCGGCACGCAGGGAGCCAGATCAGGTTGTTCCGCAGCCTGCGCCAGCCATTGCAGATGATCATGCCAGTCGCCCAGTTCGCCTTGTGCGGATTTGAGTCGGGCCCGCATGTTTTTCGGCTGATGGCTGAGTTGCGGATAGGCTTCGGCAGCGTAACGCACGCGCTTGATCAGCAAACGCAGGTCATGCCGATCGTGCCCCGGCTCGGCGATGGCCACACGCAACTTGTGCCATTGCTTGTCCATGCGTTTTTCTATGGTCTTGCGCAGCCCACGCAACATGCCCTGGCGCTGTTGCAGGCGCAGCATCTCCGGGAACCGGTCAATCAGCTTGAGCAGACGGGTCAACTCGGGCGAGCCGGCGACCTTTGGGCAGGCGCTTTCCAGGTAGCGGTTGCGTGTGAACGCGGCCTCGTTCAAACCCTGCTCTTCAAGAAACCCGGCGAGCACCTGCATGTCACGCAGCGGCGTGGTCAGTTGGCCGACCGCCTTGGCCGCCTCTTCCAGCTCTGCGGCACTCGGGTTTTCCCGCAGGGGCCGCAGTACGCTGCGCAGACGGCGCACCGTGGTACGTAAATCGTGCAGCGCTTCGCTGTCAGTCGAAACGGCAAGACGTGCCTGACACGCGAGCAATTTGACATCCAGCGCCAGCACTTCGGCGACCAGATGATCCACCATTGAAGACATGCAATTCCCCTTCGACAAACTGATTCATGAGTGCCTGTCCCTGACGGCTGACAACCTCCATGGCAAAACCCGGCGCAACGTGCTCAGTGCCTGCCTCAAGCGGCTTGCCGAAGCCAGCCGCCCAGCGTAGCGCTGCGCTTGAAATTCGCGGATGAAACCTTCAATGGCCTCGGCATGCTGCGGAAAGTAGAGCACCGCCCTGCGGCAGAATGCGTCAGCCCCTTCACCCGGCATACGACGCAGACCATGGCGGGCGAGCAAGCGTTCAAATGCGTTGAACACGCGCAGTTGCGAGTCGCTTTCGCGTTGCCAGGGTTTGAACAGCCATAACGCGACCAGGCCCAGTGAAAACAGGGTTCCCAGGACAAAAACCGGCGCCTGGAAGCCTGAAAACCAGCGACCGAGAATTTGTAACTGCTGTTGTCCCTGATAGCCCAGCACCCAGCGCTGCCAGCCGTAATTGAGGTTATCCCAACTGAGGCGCAGGGCGTTGACCCAAGGCACGTTGCGGTAGCGCAACGCTGAATAGGGCGAGTCCTGCAGAAACGCTTCGTCCGCCGCCAGCGCCTGCTCCAGGCCTTGCTCGATACGTTGCGGCGCCACGGCGGCAGTCGGGTCGACGCTGCGCCAGCCAACGCCCGGCTGCCAGTATTCCACCCAGGCATGCGCGTCGAACTGACGAACAGTCAGGTACTGCCCGTCGGGGTTCAGTTCGCCGCCCTGATACCCGGCCACCACCCGCGCCGGAATGCCCGCCGCGCGCAGGACAAAGGTCATGGCACCGGCATAGTGGGCGCAAAATCCCTGACGACTGGCAAACAGGAATTCATCGATGCTGTCATTGCCCAGTGGCACCGGCTTGAGGGTGTAGTGAAATGGCTGATCGCTGAAGTAGCCGAGCATCGCCGCGACCATGGCGTCCGGTGTGGTGTAGCGGCGACGCAGGTCATCGGCCCATTGCCGCGCCTGATCATTGCCCTTGGCAGGCAATTGCAGGTCCTGACGCTGGATCTGCTCGCTGGACAGCGGATCCCGGACACTTTGCGGCCATGAGTTGACGGCGTACAGGAGCGACTGCTCGACGGGGCGTCTGCGCTGCAAGCGGAAGTCGCTCATCTGCCGCGCGTCCGGCAACGTGGTTTCTGCCACGTCAAGGCTCGGCAGCCAGGGCCGGCCGCTGGCTTCCATGACAACGCTGTAGGCCAGCGGCTCACCGCGTTTCTGCCACTGCGCTATCTGTACGGTCTGGGCGCGGGCCGACTGCGACCAGCGACGTCCATCGAACTGCTCAAGGGTCAGACCGCGCCAGTACAGCTGGCTGCGCGCCGGGATCGGCCCTTCGAAACTGGCGCGGAACACCAGCGCAGGTGATTTGCTCAGTTCCGCCATGTCGCCGGGTGCCATGTTGTCCGACAGGCCGGTGACGCCTTTGTTGCTCGGCTGCGGCAGCGACCAGAGCGGGTCCAGACGCGGAAAGAACAGAAACAGCAGGAGCATCAACGGCAGCGCCTGCGCCATCAGCTTGAATGCCAGCTTGAGCGTGTCGGCCGACCTGCCGGCCAGGTCCGAGTGTTGCAGGCCGATCAACGCAGCCAGCAGCGCGCTGACCGGCAGCAGACTGAAGAGCGCCCACAGCAGGTTGTCTTCGAACAGATAGCCAACCGCCACGCAGAAGAAACCGAGAAAAATCAACACGCGCGCGTCACGGCGATTGTTCATTTCCAGCATTTTCAGAACGAATGCCGCCACCAGTAACGCAGCCCCGGCATCCAGCCCGACCAGGCTGCCGCGCGCCAGATACACGCCACCTGCGGTGCCCACCAGCAGCCCGGACTTGACCCAGGTGCCAGGCAAGCGCACGCGCATGCGGAACGCCTGCACGCGCCACACCGTGCAGCCCAGCCAGAGGATCATGATCGACACCGGGACATGCAGCGCGAACGGCAGCACCACCAGTGCCTGCGCCACCAGCAGCCAGGTCAGGCTGACACGCGGAATGGGCGCGGCGGGAACGGCCTTGACCTTGTCGTTCATGGTCGATGGCCGTACAGCGCAAGGGCGCGCAGGCAGACTTCGCGGTGCGCATCACCGCTGTCCACTGCCGACAAAAAGCCCGGTAACCGCAGGGCAAACGGCTGCTGCCGCTGCGACAGCTCCAGCACCCAGTAACACAGGCGCGACAGGCGCTCTTCGATATCCCCGCCCAGCGCCATGAAGTCCAGGCACAGGTCATGACCACTGAGGTCGGTAAAATCCTTGATCAGCAATCCCTGCCCGCGGGAATACGCTTTCCAGTGCAGACGACTGCGATTGTCACCCGGCTGGTAGCTGCGCAGGCCCTGATAATCATCGACACCGGCCCCTTGGGTGGCATGACCATCGTCCTCGGCATGCGGCTGCACGCCTTTGAGCAGCGGCATGGTCCCGGACAAGGGTCGAGGGTAGATCAAGGCACTCTGCTCCAGGTCTAGCCAGCTCCAGGCGCAAAAGATGCCTAGCGGAAACACACTCTCGATGCGCAGCCTTGGCGCACGCAGCCAACCGCGCTTTTCGGCGGGCAGTGTCAGCTCCAGGTCGGTCAAGCCGCGAGGCAGCACGTCGCCTGACTGCAACGCCGTCGCGCTCCAGCCCAACCCCAATGCATGGTGAGCCTGACCGGCACTTTCCAGGCGCAGGCGCAATTGCACCGGCTCGCCGACGAATACCGAACGCGCCACGCCCGCACTCAGAACCAGACCGCTGACGTTGCGGTAGGTGTGCAGGATGGCCAGCACGCCTATCGACAGCAACAGAAAGGTCAACCCGTAGGCCAGGCTGTTCTGGTAATTGATCGCCACCAGCAGCATGAGCACCAGCACTAACGCGTAAATCATGCCGGTGCGTGTCGGCATGATGAAAATGCGCCGGTGGTCGAGGGTAATGCGTGACGCTGGAGGAATTCGCCTCGACAGCCAGCGTTGCCAGAGCGGTTTGAGCGGTTCGATCAAAGCACGGGCACCTCGCGCAACAGCCATTGCACCAGCGCACCGCCGCCATGCCCGGTCGGATCGCTGCGTTCACGCAAGCGGTGGCCGATCACCGACGGCAGCACCGCCTGCACATCCTCGGGAATCACGTAATCACGCCCCAGCAACATCGCCCAGGCCCGTGCAGCGGCCAGAACCGCCAGGCTCGCCCTGGGTGAAAGTCCGTAAGCGAACTGCGGCTGACTGCGCGTCGCCTCGACCAGTCGCAAGACATAATCCACCAGCGCGTCACTGGCGCGCACCTGCCGCGCCTGCGCCTGGAGCTGACCAAGCTGGGCGTGGTCCAGAATCGGTTGCAGACGCGGCAACAGCTCGCGGCGCGACTCACCCAGCAGCAGGGCTTTCTCTGCGGCTCTGGCCGGGTAGCCCATGGAAATACGCATCATGAACCTGTCCAGTTGCGACTCGGGCAAGGCAAAAGTACCGCCGGAACTGAACGGGTTCTGGGTCGCGATCACAAAGAATGGATCGGGCAACAGACGCGTCGCGCCCTCGATCGACACCTGCCCTTCTTCCATGGCTTCCAGCAACGCGCTCTGGCTCTTGGGCGTGGCGCGGTTGATCTCGTCGGCGAGCACCAGCTCGGCGAAAATCGGCCCTGGATGAAAGGTGAACTGCCCACTGTCCCGATCAAATACCGAAGTCCCCAGGATGTCACCTGGCAGCAGGTCAGAAGTGAACTGAATGCGCTGATAACTCAGGCCGAGAATTTTCGCCAGCGCATGACTGAGCGTGGTCTTGCCCATCCCCGGCAAGTCCTCGATCAGCAAATGCCCGCCGCCGACCAGACACGTCATCGCCAACCGTACCTGCGCCTCCTTGCCCAGCACCACCTCATTGATCGCGCTCAGGCACGCATCGAGTTTTCTACCCATCGAAAGCCCCTTCCGGCAACTGCTTCATGACTGTGGGACTGCAAGCGATGCCAGTGTCCGAACACTTTAAAGTGAGCGTAGGCCGTTTCGCCAGAGTTGGTTAGGCCTACCGTCTCGCCAGACTGAAAGATTTGTGACGCAGAGCGTCACTAACGGCATGTCAACGCGTTAGCACGATAGTCATTTTCCAGACGCCCCATTTTCAGGGGCTTTACTGGCCTCTTCGCGAGCAAGCTCGCTCCCACAGGTACGGGGTGTTTTCGGGCCATGTGAAACACTCACACAGGTCCGGGGTGTTTTCAAGCCATGTGGATTACTCACACAGGTCGACGGTGTTTCGAGCCGTGCGAATGCCCTGCGGCACTGA